>URPU01000067.1 GCA_900549865.1 uncultured Eubacteriales bacterium | reverse complement strand
GCGCAGAACGCAGCGAAGCTTTCTCGAAAAAGCGGCAAAGCCACTTTTTCGACAGGCAGGCAAAGCAGCCCACCAATGGTGAGCTGCTTTGTTTTGCGTATTTGATCCCATCCCCGGCCGCTTGAAGGCCGCGGGTGCCGGTTGTTTGAAGCTCTTGACTTCATTTTGGAACTGTGCTATATTCTGGTTGAGAGACGTATCTGTTATACTACCCAGTGTAGAGAGCTGGGCTGTCACTGACAGGACGTTTCTCATTTTTTGTTATGGCTCAGAGCGATGTGCAGCCTCCGCGCCATGCATATCCCCCGTCAGGTGCTGTGCAGGGCTTTGTCCGGCGGCGTGCCGTATCCGTCGAAGTATATCTTCACACTCTCGGTATCACGAAACAGCCGGCGGTATTTCAAGCCGTGCTCAGTGACCTCCATAAAAACGCTGTCCGCGGGAATATTCCCCGTTTCTCCGTCGTACCAGCGCCGCAGAACGCTGCGCGCCAGCGTATAGGTGTCGCTGCTGTACTGCACGCTTTGGCTGTAGCCCTGCCACTGGTACGGCTGAGTGCAGACGCCGGCAACGGTATCCGGGAAGCCAGCGTAATCGACGCGGTTGAGCACGCACCACATCACGGACTCCTGCGCGGCCATTCCCCCGCCGGGCGCCACGCTCTCCGCGACAACGGCAAGATGTCGCGCCTCGGAGACGAACTCATACGGGCTGTCCTCCGGGTGCGCCGCCCAGTATTCAACGCGGTCTATACTCTCGGCCTGGTGCTCCGGCTCAGACTGTTCGCGCCCACCGCGGCAACGGCGATCGTTTTAAAGCCGCCGGTAAAATTGCCGACGACAGCGACGTCCGACGCATTGAATAGCTGCTCCAGTATCGCGGTGGCGGCGATGGGAAGCGCAAACCGCGGCAGCTTGTTCCAAATCGGCCCGTGCAGCATGTCTATTTGTCCGTGTTTATCCATTTCCCGCTTCATCTCTTTCCGTGAATATTATATTCACCGCCGCCTCTGATATCAAATACTTATATTCTATGTGCTTTCATAGTTTACAGGAATGGTTTGATGATATTTGATGATATATAATAGTCAAAAAAGCAAAGGAGACGTGACACTGTGGATATACGCGTTCTGCGCTATTTTCTTGCCGTCGCGCAGGAGGAGAGCATAACAAAGGCCGCGGAAAGCCTGCACATTGCCCAGCCGTCACTTTCAAAGCAGATGATGGAGCTTTCAAAGCAGCTTCTCATCCGCGGAAGCCGAAAGACGGCGCTGACCGAGGACGGCGTGCTCCTGCGCCGCCGCGCAGAGGAGATAGTGGAGCTTCTTGACCGGACCGAACGCGAGCTTTCAGCCGGAACACAGACCGTCAGCGGAGAGATCGCCATAGGCGGCGGCACAAACGCGTCGATCCTCGGCACGGCCGCCGCAATACGCGCACGATATCCGGATGTAAGCTTTTATTTTCACGGCGGCGACGCCGTCGATGTGGAGGAGCGGCTGGATCACGGCACGCTGGATTTCGCCGTGATGCTGCATCCGGTCGATAATGTAAAGTACGACTGCATCCCGCTTCCAAATGAGGTGCAGTGGGGCCTTCTGGTGAAGAGCGGCGACCCCCTCGCGGCGGAGGAGCACATAACGCGCGAGACGCTTATGCGCGTGCCGCTCATACTCCACCGCCGTCAGGGCTTGCAGCGGCGCATCGCCGCATGGGCGCAGACGGACGTGGAAAAGCTGAACATCGCGGCGACCTATAACGTCATAAACGGCAATCCTGAGGCATTCGTAAAAAGCGGCATCGGCGCTTTCCTGACCGTGCGCGAGCTTCTCAGCAGCCGCATCGACGACGGCGTATGCTTCCGCCCGCTGTATCCCGCGCTTACCGAGCGGCACATGCTGGTCTGGAAGCGCAGCGCCGCACTGAGCCGCGCGGCAAGGGTCTTTCTGGACGCTGCAAGGACGTCCGTTGAGGCGTGAATTTTATACCGGCGGCGGTGCGTTATACAAAATAAATTTTTCCGGTTTTCCCAAAAAAGCTCTTGACAAATCAAAAGCGCAGCTCTATAATACGACCAACCCACAGGTTAGGTAGTTAATTAAAAGCTTTTGAAACGAGGCGGGTATATGAACACTGTATTCCCCGTGCATCTGATGACTCTCCGATGTCGATGTTGTATGATCAGCAGCGCCGCATGACCGGCGCGGCATTCGCACATACAACTTTCACACGTATAAATCTCACATATAAATTATATAAGAATTATATAAGAAATAATCGACAAAAAGAGTAAGGAGATAACATCATGTCTAAAATATACACTTCCGCAGATCAGCTTATCGGCAAGACTCCGCTTCTGGAGCTGACCCATATTGAAAAGAAGCTCGGCTTGAAGGCAAAGCTCGTGGCAAAGCTGGAGTACTTCAACCCGGCCGGTTCCGTCAAGGACAGAATAGCCAAGGCCATGATAGACGACGCCGAGGCCAAGGGGCTTTTGAAGGAAGGCTCCGTCATTATTGAGCCGACCTCCGGCAACACCGGCATCGGTCTCGCCTCCGTCGCCGCGGCGCGCGGATACCGCATAATCATCATCATGCCCGAGACCATGTCCGTCGAGCGCCGACAGATAATGAAGGCCTACGGCGCGGAGCTCGTGCTCACAGAGGGCGCAAAGGGCATGAAGGGCGCGATTGCCAAGGCGGATGAGCTTGCAAAGGAGATCCCCAACAGCTTCGTCGCCGGGCAGTTCGTCAACCCCGCGAACCCCAAGGCGCACTTTGAGTCCACCGGCCCGGAGATATATGAGGACACCGAGGGCAATGTCGATTACTTCGTCGCGGGCGTCGGCACCGGCGGCACCATCACCGGCGTCGGCCAGTACCTCAAGAGCAAGATCCCCGGCGTGAAGGTCGTCGCGGTCGAACCGGCCACCTCCCCCGTTCTCTCGCAGGGCGTCTCCGGCGCGCACAAGATACAGGGCATCGGCGCGGGCTTCGTGCCGGACGTGCTGGACACGAAGGTATACGACGAGATAATCCCCGTCGCCAATGAGGACGCCTTTGCAACCGGCAAGCTCGTCGGCAAGAGCGAGGGCGTGCTGGTTGGCATATCCTCCGGCGCTGCCGTCTGGGCGGGCATAGAGCTTGCAAAGCGCCCGGAAAATGCGGGCAAGACCATCGTCGTCCTGCTGCCCGACACCGGCGACAGATACCTCTCCACCCCGCTTTTCGCGGACTGAGCAGACTGATTGTATAAATAACTGTGAGACTGTCGAAAAAGTGGCCTCGCCACTTTTTCGAGAAAGCTTCGCTGCGTTCTGCGCCTCTGTTGTCCGCTGATAGCGGACAATTCGACGCTCACTCCGCGTAAAGTGTTTTCTGCCACGCACATGTCGCGGCAGAAAACGGATAATATTGATTTCGCGTCTGCGGACGCGAAACTCTGCGAGGCTTTTTTGACAAGCTGAACTGTGCCCCGGGAGGGGCACAGTGTTTATTTCCTGTTTGACTATGAAGATTCTTGTCGCAATGAGCGGCGGCGTGGATTCCAGCGTCGCCGCGATGCTGCTGACGCGTGCGGGGCATGAGTGCGTCGGCTGCACGATGAAGCTGTACGGCAACGCCGACGCCGGAATTGAGCGCGGGCACACCTGCTGTTCTCTCGACGACGTGGAGGATGCGCGCAGTGTGGCGTGACGCCCGGACAGGTCGCCGTGTTTTACGACGGGGATGAGGTTCTCGGCGGCGGCGTGATACTGCGCGCCGGTGACGCACAGGACATCTGAGCGGCGAAAACCATACTTTATATTCTCTATATTTATAATACTAACCAATACTAATCACTAATCCGAGAAGAGGTCAGACTTATGATATCCACACGCGGCAGATACGCCCTGAGAGTAATGATAGATCTGGCGGAGCACCGCAGCGGCCGCTACATTCCGATGAAGGAGGTCGCCGCGCGGCAGGAGATATCGCTGAAATATATTGAGCGGATAATGCCGCTTCTGACGAAGGCCGGGCTTGTCGAGGGGCAGCACGGCAAGGGCGGCGGATACATGCTGCGCCGTGAGCCGGAGAGCTACACCGCAGGTGAGATACTCCGTGCCGCCGAGGGCGACCTTGCGCCGGTGGCCTGTCTGGGCTGCGGCGCGCAGCCCTGTCCGCGCGCCGCCATGTGCCGCACGCTGCCCATGTGGGAGCGGTACTATAAGCTGACGAACGACTTCTTCGACAGCGTCACCCTTGCCGAGCTTGCCGGAACGGAGACCGGCACGGATTATGTGATATAAATCGTATCATCCCAAAGCCCGCCGGGCTTTTGGTGCAGCAAGACACCCTGCAAGATATTCAAGCTCTTGCAGGGTGTCTTGTTGTCTTATCAAATCTAAACGAAAATCACAATTTCAGCTGCATTTGTATATGCGGGATGCCATCCTCCAGAAATTCTTCCGAGGTCTGGCGCTCTCATCCCCTCCTCTTTCGCGGCGTTCTGCACTTATACGCTTCACCGGCTCAGATCCACCGAGACGCCGGGCATGAGCTTTTCAACGTCGCCCTTTTCCACAGGCTGCACCGCCGCCGTGACGCTGCTGGAGCGCAGCACATACACCATGCCCGCGAACACTTCGCCGAGCTGCACGGCGATCTCCTCATCCGAAAAACGGCAGACCTTCGCCGCGCACAGTGAGCACAGGCCGTAGGTATATATCCACATCTGGCGGAAAAGATGCTCCGCCTGTTCGCGGGTGGCGTGATAATCGCGCATGATGATGGCGATATCCGTCTCCTTCCCGAAGGGGATTATCTGCTGCGCCCGGTCGAAATTCAGCGCATCGCCGCGCGCGCTCATAAACAGCAGGCGAAACAGCATCGGCTCATCCTGCGCAAAGCGCACCCACTGCATCCCGCGCTTTTTATACGCCGGTGCGTAATCCTCCGCCATGGCCATGTATTCCTTGAAGCACGCCTCCGCGCGCCCCTCCACGGCGGCGTGAAGCTCCGCCATGTCGGTGAACACCGTGAATATCGGCGATGAGGACACGCCAAGCCGGCGGCCGACCTCGCGCGCGGTAAGCGCCTGTGCGCCCTCGGCCCGCGCAAGCTCAAACGCGGCGGTCACTATTTCATCCTTTGTAAACTTCGGTTTCGGCGGCATATGCTGTTCTCCTCCATGCTTCCGGGTCGTTACATAACCCTAGTTATTAATTCATGAGAAGATTATAAATAATCGCCGCGCATTTGTCAACCCAAAAAGCAGCCGCGCGCTCAGCCAAGCGCCATATCCAGCGCCATCATAAGAATGAAGCCCGTGAAGAAGCCCCATATCCCCGGCCGCCCCGGCGCGGCGGGGATAAGCTCGTGCATGACGACATAGAGCATCGCCCCGGCGGAAAAGCTCAGCAGCCACGGCATGACGGGCGTCGCCCCGGCGGCGGCCAGCACCACGAGGATGCCGAAAAGCGGCTCGACCGCGCCGGACAGCACGCCTATCCAGAACGCACGCCCCGGCGGCATTCCCAGCTGGCGCAGCGGCAGCGACACTGCCGCCCCCTCCGGGAAGTTCTGTATGCCTATCCCCAGCGCGAGGGCAAGCGCCCCGGCGAAGCCCTCCCCGCCTGCCGCAAGCGCGAACGCGAGGCCGACGGCCATGCCCTCGGGTATGTTATGGACGGTTATCGCCGTCACGAGCAGCGGCGTGGGAGAACCGCGCCCCGCGCCGCCCCAGCCGCGCCGCGCGATGAAGCCGTCAAGCAGCATGAGGAACACCGCGCCCGCGGCAATGCCGAGCACGGCGGGCAGCCACTCCGGAAGCGCCCCGGCGGCGCGCGTGCGCTCCACCGCCGGGATTATCATGCTCCACACGGAGGCGGCCAGCATCACACCGGCGGCAAAGCCCATCATGACCGCCTGGAGCCGCAGCTTTATTTCACCGGCAAAGAAGAACACCACCGCCGCGCCCAGCGTTGTCATCAAAAATATAAAGCCCGTGCCCAGCGAGGCCCAGGTCAAAGAACGAAGCATGTGCTATCAACGCCTTTTGTCAGTTCTCGGCGCAGACAGAAAAACGCACCCGGCAAAACGGCGGTCCGCCTCTGTGCCGGGTGTATGCCTGCCGCCTGATACATTATAAGCGGCCGGTATGCAATATGTGCGTCACGCCTGCGCGGGATAGCCCACGGCAAGGCCGGGCGACAGCTCCTGCATTCTTGCAAGCGCGCCGTCCATCGCCTTCTCGCTTTCGGACGGTATGTCGGCGTACTCCTTCCCGTCGTGCACCAGCACAAGGCGGTAATACGCAAAGCAGGTGCTGCCGCAGCACACGCGCGCGTTGACCTCCTGAATGCGGATGAACGCCCGCTCCATATAAGAATACGGCACAAAGCGCGTTTTCAGCCCCTCCCGGAAGTATACGCCCAGCGCGCCCACTCTGACCCTGTCGAATTTCTCCGCCGCGGCATGATCTGCCGTAAGCTCCGCGCTCTCCGCCGCGCCCTGCGGCGTGTAAAACCTTTTCTCCGCCATGTCTGCCTCCTTTTATTATGTTCTTTATTGCTCCGCCGCGCACGGCATAAGAGTGACATGCCGCCCGCGCCGGGTCATCAGCCCCTCGTCGCACATGTTTTTCAGCTCTCTCATCATGCTTGCGCGGTCCGCACACAGATAGCCCGCGAGCTGCGATAGCGAAGTCTCTATTTCAAAGCTGTCCGCGCCGTTTTTCTCGCGCAGATAGTCGAAGTACGCCGTCAGCTTGCGCCGCAGCGTGCGCTTGCTTATCATGTTTATGCGCACGGCCAGCGCCTGCGCCTTTTTTGCCGACAGCTCAAAGAGATTGCAGGTGAGGCGGCTGTGGTGCTCGCACGCCTTCGGGCAGCGCCCATAGATGCAGGAGAAGCGGATGAACATCACCTCGCAGTCGCTGTCCGCCTCCACGGCGTAGCCAAGGTCGCCGTAGGGCATGGCGAACACCTCGCCGAAGATGTCATTTTCCGCGTAGCTTTCCAGCAGGGCATACTCCCCGTCGCTGTCCATGCAGTAAAGATGCGCCGTACCCTTGAGCAGCACGCACAGATAGCTCAGCTCCGGCGAATACACCGTCACCGTCTCGCCGCGGCGGAAGCACCGCGTCTCCGGCTTGAAGCAGGCGATCATCTTTTCTATGCTGTCCTCGCTTATCCCTTCAAAAAGCTGTATCTGCCGCATGTCTTTCATATCCGCTTTTCATCTCCTACTTGTATTATACATATATATTAACATGATTCTGTTGCGTATGCAACATCTTTGTTCCGTACTTTACGCTATAATTTTTATATAAACAAAAATAAAAACTTCGGGAGGTTCAGCTATGCACTGCACAAGAAAGGTTTGCGAGGATCTTATCTGGGTGGGCGCGGACGACAGGCGCCTCGCCTGCTTTGAGGGCGTTTACGGCGTGCCCGACGGCGTGTCCTACAATTCCTACGTCATGCTTGACGAGAAGGTTGCCATATTCGACACGGTGGACAAGGCCGTTTACCAGACCTATTTTGAAAACGTCGCCCATGCGCTCGGCGGCCGCCGGCCCGATTATCTCATTGTCTCCCATATGGAGCCGGATCACGCATATACCATCGAGGCGCTGCTGACGCGCTATCCGGGCATAAAGCTCGTGTGCAACAGCAAGATGGAGACCATGCTGAAAAGCTTTTTCCGCGGCGTGGACTTTTCCGGCAGGCTGCACATCGTCAAGGAGGGGGATGTGCTGGAGCTTGGCCGCCACAGGATAAGCTTCGTCATGGCGCCCATGGTGCACTGGCCGGAGGTCATGATGAGCTATGACCTGACGGACAAGATACTCTTCTCCGCCGATGCCTTCGGCACCTTCGGCGCGCTGAACGGCCGCCTCTTTGCCGACGAGACGGATTTCTTCGCCGAAAATGTGGACGAGGCGCGGCGCTATTACACCAACATCGTCGGCAAATACGGCGCGCAGGTGCAGGCTGTGCTGAAAAAGGCCGCCACGCTGGAGATAAGCCTTGTCTGCCCGCTGCACGGCTTTGTATGGCGGCGCGACTTCGGCCGCTTCCTTGAAAAATACCTGCTGTGGAGCAGCTACACCCCCGAGGAGAAGAGCGTCCTTCTGGCCTACGCCTCCGTATACGGCCACACGGAGAACGCCGCGAACATCCTCGCCGCGAAGCTGGTCGAGCGCGGCGTGCGCGTGCGGATGTACGACACCTCAGTCACGCCCGCAAGCTACATCCTCTCCGACGCCTTCCGGTGCAGCCACCTTGTTTTCGCTGCGACAACGTACAACGCCGGTATATTCGTCACCATGGAAAACCTGCTGCACGACATCGCAAACCACAATCTGCAAAACCGCCGCATCGCCGTCATGGAAAACGGAAGCTGGGCGCCCACCAGCGGCAAGCAGATGCGCGACATACTCTCCGCACTGAAGGGCTGCTCCTTCATCGGTGACAATATTACTCTCCGCTCCTCCCTCGCGGAGGACCAGCTCCCCGCGCTGGACGCGCTTGCCGATGCCATAGCCGCGGAGATAAAGGGCTGAGGCTTAAAGCCAGTCTACTATTTAATTACTATACAAACATGGCCAGAAGCGCCGTCCTGCTTTTTCCGCAGGGCGGCGCTTGCATTTTGTTCCAGCCGCCGTTAAAAATTTGCCAATATCGCCTTAAAGCGCCAAATTGCATTCGTCAAAAAGCACAGTTGCCCCAAAATAGGACAAAGTTTGTTAAAATGGGCGCAAATTTGAGCTATTGACAACATTTTGGCAGGCTTGTTAATAACTTATCTTGAAATTTTGACGGTTTTTGTACTAATTCGTGTAGACAAGGGAAAAACCTTGTGCTAAAATTCATATATCGTACATAATTTTCAGTACAGCATCAGTACAGAGTGCAAGTACACGCGAATACTTTACGAGGTGAAGCTATTATGTCCCACACTTTTAAAGGCGGCGTGCATCCCAATTACATGAAGGCACCGGAAGTTCCGATGACCGTCATTGCACCGCCTCCGCAAGTCGTCATCCCCATGGCACAGCACATAGGCGCGCCCTGCAAGCCCACCGTGGTCGTGGGCGACTATGTCACTATGGGTCAGGTGGTAGGCACGAACCCCGCGCCTGTCTCCGCGCCCGTGCATGCCTCCGTTTCCGGCAAGGTCGTGGCTGTTGAGCCGCGCCCCCATCCCCTCGGCGACATGGTCATGTCCGTCGTGATCGAAAACGATTATCTGGACACTCCCTGCACAGACATGGCTCCTCTCACGGAGGAGCAGCTCAAGGATCCCGAAGCGATACTTGAGCGCATCCGCGACGCCGGCGTCGTCGGCATGGGCGGGGCTATGTTCCCCACCGCTTTCAAGATCCGCGGCGGCATCGGCAAGGTCGATACGCTCATCATCAACGGCGCAGAATGCGAGCCGTACCTCAACGGCGACCATCTCACCATGAGAAACTACCCCGAGCAGCTTCTCATGGGCATTGAGCTTGTGCGCATCGCCTCCGGCCTCGACAAGGCCTATTACGGCATCGAGGTCAACAAGCAGGACGCCATCGACCTGCTCAACTCCATGCACCCGGAGAAGTACGGCGTCGAGATAGTTCCCGAAGACGTCAAGTACCCGCAGGGCGGCGAAAAGATGCAGGTCAAGGCCGTCACCGGCCGCGAGGTCAAGCCCGGCGGGATCCCCTCCGGCGTCGGCTGCAACGTCGTCAGCACCCGCACCTGCTACGCCATTTATCAGGCCTGCTATGAGGGCAAGCCCGTTATTGAGCGTATCGTCACCGTGGCCGGCAGCGCGCTGAACGCGCCTGTCAACGGCCTCACCCGCGTCGGCACCCCCTTCGCCTATCTGGCGGAGCAGTGCGGCGGCTGGGCAAAGACGCCCCGCAAGATAGTCCTCGGCGGACCGATGATGGGCATCTGCGCCACGAGCTTCGACGCCCCCACCATCAAGGGCACAGCCGGCGTGCTGTTCTTCACGGAAGAAGAGGACAGGCATGTTGACGAGCCCACCTGCATCCGCTGCGGCAAGTGCATCAGCGTCTGCCCCATGAATCTTGAGCCCGTGTTCATGTACATGTACTACAGCAAGGGCGACTATGAGATGATGGAGAAGTACCATATCACCGACTGCTTCGAGTGCGGAAGCTGCGCATACAACTGCCCCGCGAGAATGCCGCTCACCCACGCATTCAAGACGGCAAAGCTCATGTTCCAGGCCAAGGCCGCCAAGGAAAAGGCAAAGGCCGAAGCGGCGGCAGCAAAGGAGGCTAACAAATGAGCGGAAATGACAATAAAGTAAGGATCGTCCTTGACGTCGCGTATCAGCCCCAGGTCAGGACTGAGACCGACACAAGGCGTATAATGATGGACGTTATCATCGCACTTATGCCCGCGCTGATAGTCGCCATCTTCCAGTTCGGCTGGCGTCCTCTCGGCGTCGCCATGGTGTCCATGATCACCGCCGTATTCTTCGAGTGGGCTTACCGCAAGCTCATGAAGAAGTCCAACACGATCGGCGACTGCTCCGCCGCGCTGACGGGTCTGCTCATGGCAATGACCATGCCGCCCAGCTCCCCGCTGTGGCTCCCCATCACCGGCAGCTTCTTCGCCATCGTCGTTGTCAAGCAGCTTTACGGCGGCCTCGGCAAAAACTTCCTCAACCCGGCGCTGGCAGGCCGTGCGTTCCTCATAGCCTCCTACGCCAACCACATGACCACGTGGGTCGTTCCCAACAGCCTCAAGGGCAGCGTTGACGGCACGACCATGGCCACCCCGATGACCTACCTCTACTCCTCCACGGAGCCTATGCCCGCGGTCATCAACCTCAAGAACATGTTCCTGGGCAACATGCCCGGCTGCATCGGCGAGATAAGCGCGCTTGCGCTTCTCATCGGCGTTGTTTACCTCTTCATCCGCAAGGTCATCACCTGGCGCATCCCGACCTCCTTCATCGGCACTGTCGTCGTGCTCACGTTCATCTTCGGGCATGAGGGCTACAGCCGCATCGACTGGGTCGGCTACAACCTGCTGTGCGGCTCTCTGCTGCTTGGCGCGTTCTTCATGGCAAACGACTATGCCACCAGCCCCGTCACCGGCCCCGGCCAGCTCCTCTACGGCTTCGGCTGCGGCGTCATCACGGTGCTCATCCGCTACTTCGGCAGCTATCCCGAAGGCGTCAGCTACGGCATACTCATCATGAACCTTTGCACCTGGGCGATAGACAAGGCGTTCTGCCGCCATCAGTTCGGCGTGTCCAAGGAGGACATCGCCGCCGAGAAGGCTGCGAAGAAGGCCGCAAAGGAGGGCGCATAATGAATAAGATAGTTAAGCTTGCAGTCGTCCTGTTCCTTGTCTGCGCCATCATCGCCGGTATCCTCGGCGTCGTCAACCTCATCACCGCGGACAAGATCGCCGAGCAGGATCGCATAAAGACCGAGAAGGCATACGCCGCCGTCCTCGACGCGGAAGGCTATGAGGACGCCCCCTTCGACGCCGCCGCATTCCCCACTATAGACAACATCGCAAAGGCCGAGGGCGACAAGGGCTATGTCGTCACGACCACCTTCTCCGGCGCGCAGGGCAGCATCACCATGGCTGTCGGCGTTGACACCGATTATAAGTGCACTGGTATCTCCATCATCTCCCACGCGGAAACCTCCGGTCTCGGCGCAAAGGCCGCCGACCAGAGTGAGTACGGCGAATGGTGGCGCGGTCAGTTCGTCGGTCAGGGCGACGATGTCAAGCTCGCCAAGTCCGGCGGCGCTATCGACGCCATCACCGCGGCGACCATCACCTCCAACGCAGTTGCGGGTGCGGTCGCAGAGAGCATCCGCGCTGTGGAAGCATTGGGTTAAGGAGGCAAGCTGAATGAATATCAAGAAACAGTTTAAAGAAGGCCTCATCACCAATAACCCCGTTCTTGTCCAGCAGATCGGTATGTGCGCCACCATGGCGATCACGACCTCTCTGTTCAACGGCGTTGGCATGGGTCTGTCCGTTCTCATCATCCTCACCTGCTGCAACGTCGTTATCGCGGCGATGCGCAAGATCATCCCCGACGAGATCCGTCTTGCGATCTTCGTCGTCGTTATCGCGGGCTTCGTTACGATAGTCGATCTTCTGCTTCAGGCTTTCGTTCCCGCACTCAGCTCCGCGCTGGGCGTGTTCATCCCGCTTATCGTCGTCAACTGCATCATCATCGGCCGTGCAGAGGCCTTCTGCCAGCACAATACCGTGGGCGCATCCTTCTTTGACGGCATATTCCAGGGTCTGGGCTACACGCTGGTGCTCATCGCAATGTGCATCGTGCGCGAGTTCCTCGGCTCCGGCCGCTTCGGCGGCGGTCTCATCGACGTCGCCAACGGCTTCCGTCTCACGCTTGACGGCACCGGCGCCGGTATCCAGATCTTCGCGGAAGACCTCGGCGCAACGATACTTATCATGCCTTTCGGCGGCTTCCTCACGCTGGGCGTGCTCATCGCGCTGATGCAGTACGCGCTCAAGAAGTCCGCAAAGAAAAAACAGCTTGCCGAAGAAGCTGCAAAGGAGGCTGAAGAATAATGCTTACGAATATTCTCTCCATCTCCCTCGGCGCGATACTTATCAACAACTTCATCTTCTCCCAGTTCCTTGGCTGCTGCCCGTTCCTCGGCTGCTCCAACAAGGTCGATACCGCGACTGGCATGGGCCTCGCCGTTACCTTCGTTATGGGTCTCGCCTCCGCGATATGCTGGGTGATAGATCAGTACGTGCTCGTTCCTCTGGGTCTCGCGTTCCTTCAGACGCTGACCTTCATCCTTGTCATTGCAGCGCTCGTGCAGTTTGTTGAAATGTTCCTCAAGAAGATGGTTCCCTCGCTCTACTCCGCGCTGGGCATTTATCTTCCCCTTATCACCACCAACTGCGCGGTCCTCGGCGTCGTGCTTCTGAACGTTC
>URPU01000066.1 GCA_900549865.1 uncultured Eubacteriales bacterium | reverse complement strand
ATCTCCCTTTGAGGTCTTCTTTGACACCCTGTTGCACTTAACTTGACAATCTAAGTGTCACTTATTTGCGCGCGGGGGGCTTGTTTTAAACCGGCAAATGTGATATAAGTTATATGGTTGACGAAATATGCCGAAGTATACCGTACAACGGCATGTGACGCAGCCTACAATATATTCACAGGCTCAGGCCGTGGATATAAATTTTTAGGAGGAAATTCCAGAATGAAAAAGGTTATCGCACTTCTCCTGACCCTCGTGATGGTTTTCGCGCTGTGCGCCTGCGGCCAGTCCGCCGCTCCCGCCGCGACCGAGGCCCCTGCTGAGGCTGCTGCTGACGCTTCCGCGGAAGCTCCTGCCGAAGAGGCCGCTGAAAATCAGCACTTTGACAAGCTGACTCTCGAGTTCGTTCCCTCTAAGGATGCCGACGTTATCATCACCGGCACCAAGAATCTGCCCGAGCTCGTGCAGGCTGAGATGAGCAAGCTCGGCTACGACATCGACGAGGTCGATATCACTGTCGGCACCAGCTACGACGCGACCGGCGAGGCCATGGCGGCCGGCTCCATCGACCTTGGCTGGCTCCCCGGCGGCACCTACGCGCTGTACTCTGACGATGTGGACGTTATCCTCACCGCCACCCGCAACGGCCTTTCCAACGACAGCACCAATCCTGCTGACTGGAACGGCGAAGCAAACGCCACCCAGAAGAACGGCCCCCAGGTCACCTACTACCGCTCTCTGATCTACGCAACTCCGTCCGAGTACGGCAAGGAGCTTGCTGCAAAGGTCAACGCCGGTGAGGCCCTCACCTGGGAGGATCTCGACAAGGCGACTTGGGCAGTCCAGAAGACCTCCTCTTCCGCCGGTTACATCTACCCCTCCATGTGGCTGATGGAAAACTACGACGGCAAGAAGATCTCCGATCTGTCCAACGTTATTCCTCTTGACTCCGGCTACGGCACGGCTTTCTCCTACGCCGCCGCTGAGCAGGTCGATATCATCGTATGCTACGCCGACGGCCGCAACGACTACGAGGCGAGCTGGATACTCCCCACCGACCAGCAGGATGAAACCGGCAAGCAGGGCATGGGCCGCAGCGAGTCCATCTGGAACGAGCTGAACGTCATCGGCGTGACCGACGGTATCTACAACGACACCGTTGCCATCTCCAAGGAGAGCCCCTACTACACGCCCGAGATCGTCGCCGCACTTCAGGACTGCTTCATCAACATCATCAACACTCCCGAAGGCCAGGAGATATTCAGCGTTTACAGCCACACCGGCTATGCCAAGGCTGTTGACTCCGACTACGACGGCGCACGCGCCGCTCTGACCGCTGTCTCCGACTGATACGGCAAACGCGTAAAACTGAAAAAGCGCCCTGCATACACAGGGCGCTTTTGTCCTATAGAAATCCAAAATTTTTAGAGAAAAGAGTCGCGGCATGATAGAATTCAAAAATGTGTATAAGACTTATCCAAACGGCTTTACAGCCCTGAAAAACATCAACCTGCAGATCGAGCAGGGCGAGTTCGTCGCTATCATCGGCCTGTCCGGCGCGGGCAAGTCAACGATACTGCGCTGCATCAACCGAATGCATGATATCACCAAGGGTGAGCTGAAGGTCGATGGCGTGGATGTGGACTCGCTGCGCGGCAAGGAGCTGCGCAGATACAGGCGCAAGGTCGGCATGATATTCCAGAGCTTCAACCTCGTCACCCGCAGCACGGCGATCAAGAACGTCCTCACGGCGGACGTGCCTGATATGTCGTTCTTCCGGGTGCTGTTCGGCGTGTTCACGAAGGAGCAGAAGATGCACGCGCTTGAAAGCCTTGACAAGGTTGGCATTTTGGATAAGGCCTATACCCGCTGCGACCAGCTTTCCGGCGGACAGCAGCAGCGTGTCGCACTGGCGCGCACGCTCAACCAGAACCCGAAGATAATACTTGCCGACGAGCCGGTTGCCTCGCTTGACCCCATCACGGCAAAGCAGGTCATGCAGGACTTCGTGCGCATAAACAAGGAATATAAAATAAGCATCCTGCTGAACATCCACCATGTTGACCTGGCGCTGAAATACTGCGACCGCGTTATCGGCATCCGCGCGGGCGAGATAGTCTTTGACGGCCCGGCAAGCACCATCACACAGGAGCAGATAGACGCCGTCTACAACGGCACAAAGGTTCCCACCATGGGCGAGGGCGAAAGCGACGCGCCCGTGGCCGGCGCAAAAGAGGGCTGACGCCATGGATGAAAACACCCCCGTTCTCATCAAGGAGACGCTGTACGACAAGATATTCAAGCCGCAGACCATCACGCTTGCAAACGGACACTCCGTCCGGCGCAGGAGAAGCCGCGCGCCGCTGATAGTCCTGCTTCTGGCGCTGGCAATATACTGGTCGCTCAGAATGACCGGGTTCGACATGGGGCTTGTGATACGCAAGTTCAGCAAGATGGTGGATCTGCTGTCGAAGATATTCCAGCCCGACTGGAGCTTCTTCCCGAAGGTCGTCTCTCCCCTGCTGGACACGATAAAAATGTCGGTGCTGGGCACGGTCATCGGCTGCGCGCTGGCGCTGCCGGTCGCCATTCTTTCATCGAGCAACATAAACCACAGCGTTGTCATCGTGAGTATATTCCGCTTCATCCTCGGCCTCATCCGCACGCTGCCAACGCTGATAATCGCGCTGGTGTGCGCGCTGATATTCTCTCTGGGCACCTTCTCCGGCACCGTGGCGATAGCCATCTTCACCTTCGGCATCGTGGCCAAGATGCTTTTTGAAAGCATCGAGACGATAGACATGGGGCCGTTTGAGGCGATGGAGGCGCTGGGCGCGAATAAGTTTCAGGCGTTCTGGTCGGCCTGCGTGCCGCAGATACTGCCCGTGTATCTCAGCCACAGCCTTTACTGCTTTGAAATGAACGTGCGCGCCTCGGCCATTCTGGGCTACGTCGGTGCGGGCGGCCTTGGCATCACGATAAACGAGCGCATAGGCTGGCGCGACTATAACAGCCTTGGCATGGTGCTCCTTTCACTGTTCGTTGTCGTCGTCGCAATAGACTTCTTCAGCGAATACCTGCGCAAGAAGCTGAGCTGAAAGGAGAGTCGAAATGAACAAAAAGAAAAAATCTATAGAAGCCATCGAGGAGGCGCTCGACAGGAAGCTGACCGTGGCGGAAATGTACGCCAACAGGCCGCGCAAGTGGCTGCTGTACACCTTCATCGTGCTGGTGATAGCGCTTCTGGTGGGCTGGTCGGCGGCTGACATAAGCTATACAGGGCTGACCGCGACGGGCACGGAGGTCGCCAAGGGCGTCATCCACGGCGTGTTCAATCCCGACCTTGACCTCATGTTCGGCACAGGCGATTCCGACGTGCCGTATCTGCTTTTGCAGACCATCGCTATCGCGGTGCTGGGCACGCTGTTCGGCGCGATACTCGCAATCCCCTTCGCGTTCCTCGCCTCGTTCAACATCATGCCGAAGCCCGTGGCCTACGTGGTGCGCGTGCTGATACTGATGATAAGGACCATCCCCAGCATCGTGTGGGCGCTGATGTGGATACGCGTGACGGGGCCGGGCGCGGCCTGCGGTGTTATAACACAGTCGGTATGCTCGATAGGCATGATATCCAAGATGTACATCACCGCGATAGAGGATTTGGACACGCACATCCTCGAAAGCCTTGACGCAATGGGCTGCACGCCGTTCCAGAAGATACGCTACGGCGTAATCCCGCAGCTCACCGCAAGCTTCATTTCCACGACGATATACCGCTTTGACATAAACCTCAAGGACGCGACGACGCTCGGTATCGTCGGCGCGGGCGGCATCGGCGCATCGCTGGTGCAGTGCCTCAACAGCCGCCGCTGGGCCATGGTCGGCTCGTTCGTATGGGGGCTGATGGTTCTGGTGCTGATAATAGAGCTTGTCTCCACCAAGATACGCAGACGGCTGGCGCACGGCGCATAAGCTGTCAGGCTTCATGCCCCTGCGGTTTTCCGCAGGGGCACGAATATTCAAAAGGGGTTTAGAATAACATCATGCAGCGCAATTTGACCATTTATTACACAAGCGACACACACGGGTATTTCACCCCGACGGATTACGCCACGGGCAAAACTATCCCCAGCGGCCTTGCAAACTGTATGCGCCGCTTTTCCCACGACGGGAACACGCTGGTCATCGACGGCGGCGACACGCTTCAGGGCAGCCCGCTGACGAGTTATATCTACTCCGCCCCGCGCGGCGAATGCATCCCGGCGCAGATAATGAATATGGGCGGGTATAACTTCGTGACGCTGGGCAACCACGACTTCAACTATGGCCGCGGCGAGATAGAGCGCTATCTGAACGAGCTGGACGCCGTGTGCCTGTGCGCAAACGTCGATGGCGTGCGCGGCGTTGAACGGACGGCGCTGGTCACGCTGGAAAACGGACTGCGCGTTGGGCTGACGGGCGCTGTCACGCATTATGTAAACCAGTGGGAGGCGCCGGAAAATCTTGAGGGCATCAGGATCAGCGACGCCTTTACCGCCGTGCGCGGCGCGCTGGACGAGCTTAAGGCCGCGGGGGCAGATGTGACCGTGTGCATATACCACGGCGGTTTCGAGCGCGACGTGCGCACGGGCGAGGCCGTGTCCGCCACGGATGAAAATCAGGGCTGGCGCATATGCAGTGAGCTGGACTTTGACGTTGTGCTGGCCGCGCACCAGCACATGGCGGCTGAGGATCTGTGCATCGGCGGGACCTTTACCTGCCAGCCGCCCGACAGGGCGCGGCAGTATATCCGCATGGATGTAACGGAGTGCGCGGGAAAGGTCACGGCGCGCTCGGCGCTGCTGCCGGCGGGCGATGAGCCGCTTGCGGCGGCGGTGGAATACCTCGCGCCGTATGAGCGCGCGGCGGCACAGTGGCTGGACACGCCCGTGGGGCACATAGACGTGCCGCTGTACCCGGCGGGGCAACTTGAAATGGCCCTGAACGGGTCGTACATCGCAAACTTCATCAATCAGGTGCAGCTTGAGGCCTCCGGCGCGGATGTATCCGCGGCAAGCCTTGACAACTCCGTGAAGGGCTTTGCGCAGGATGTGACCGTGCGCGACATCGTTTCCACCTATGTGTTCCCGAACACGCTGAAAACCGTCAGCATAGACCGGGCGGGTCTAAAGCGCGCGCTGGAGCGCAGCGCGGAGTACTTCACGCTTGGGCAGGACGGGAAGCCCGCCATAAGCGAGACCTTCCTGCGCCCGGTCGAGCAGCACTTCAACTATGACTACGTCGCCGGGGTGCACGCGACCTTCGACCTGCGCCGACCCGTTGGCGACAGGGTGACGTCCATCATATACAAGTGCAAGGAGCTTGCGGAGGACGCGCGGCTCACCGTCTGCATCAACAGCTACCGCGCGGGCGGCTCCGGCGGCTACGGCGTATACGCCGAATGCCCCACTGTGCGCGAGGGGCAGGACGAGATAGCACAGCTTATCACAGACTATGTCCGGCGGCATGAGAACATCGTCGTGGACAAGACAAAATGGCTGAAAGTAATTTATTGATAAGGAGACAGTATGAAAAACGAAGTATTCAAGGTAGTTCTTCTGCAGGCGCTGCCTGCATCCGGCAAGTCCGAGGTGAGAAACTTCATGGCAAACGTGGAGCCGCAGCGGCTTCAGCATGAGTTCCACATCGGTGAAAACCTCCAGCTTGACGACTTTCCGTATGTGCACATGATGCGCCGCATCGACAACGAGCTGGAAGCCATGGGCGAGGCGCGCATATATTATCCCGGCGAGGCCCCCTTCATAGACGGGCGCGACTGGGGCACGCTGTGCTGCCTTCTCAACGAGGATTATCACGACCTTATCAACCGCAGTGTTGCGAAGCCCGACTCCGCCGCGCAGCTTCTTTTTGACCGCTATGACCGCGCGGCACAGCAGGCGGGTCTGCCGCCGCGGATGGGTCTTCTGCGCGAGGACGTGCGCGCGAAGCTTGCAGAAAAGCTGGAGGCCGAGGCGCGCGAAATGCTGGACGCCAAGCACGCGGGCTATCCCGAGAGCTTTGAGAATAAGACCATCATCATCGAGTGCGCCCGCGGCGGGCCGGACGGCGCTTCCATGCCGCTGACCGGCACCTTCGGCTATCAGTACTCGCTGCCGATGTTCTGTCCGGAGATACTTGAAAACGCCGTTATCCTGTACATCTGGGTCACGCCGGAGGAATCCCGCCGCAAGAACGCCGACCGCGCGGATCCGAACGATCCCGGCTCCAACCTGCACCATGGTGTTCCCATGGCCGTCATGCTGGGCGACTACGGCTGCGACGACATGGAATACCTCGTCAACAGCACCGAGGTGAAGGACACCGTGACCGTGAACGCGCACGGCAGGACCTATCACCTGCCCATCGGCATATTTGACAACCGCGTGGACAAGACCTCCTTCCTGCGCGCGGAGCCGTCCGAATGGGACGCGGAAAAGGTGGAGGACGTCACCGCCGCCATCCGCCGCGCGACGGACACCATGTATAAAAATTACGCGAAGTAAGTCCGCGCTGCGCGGGCAGATATTGCGAAACGCGTGCATTTATGCTATACTTTGTCCGTGGAATGTACGCGAATGAAATCAGATTTCAAATCTGCCAAAATTTATCTTGCATTTTCTGTATATAAACGCTATAATTGGCACGTGTACCACAATTGACGGAGTACGGAGGGAATCGCATGGCAATCACAAACGCAAGCCTTGCGGCGAAAAAGAGAATACTGACCGCGTGCGTGCGGCTGTTTCTGGAAAAGGGCTATAACCACACGACCGTGGCGGAGATAATCCGCGACGCGGACGTGTCGGCAAGCACCTTCCAGAACATCTTCCGCGCGAAGGACGGCGTGCTGGTGGAGCTTGTGCGCTTCATGTTCGACAGGCAGTTCGGCGCGGCAAGGAATCTCACCGGGGCGGAGCTTTCGCCGGTATACGTCTACGCGGTGGAGACGTCCATACAGCTTACTCTGACGGAGCTGAACGAAAACCTCAGGGATATATACCTTGAGGCGTACACGCAGGCGGAGGCCTCTGAGTACATTTATCAGAGCACGTCCACGGAGCTGTACAGGATTTTCGGCACGTACCTGCCGGAATACTCGGAGAGCGATTTCTACGAGTTGGAGATCGGCTCGGCCGGGATAATGCGCGGGTACATGGCGCGCCGCTGCGACAAGTATTTCACGCTGGAGCAGAAGCTGCGCCGCTTTTTGACGATGAGCCTGAGCGCGTACAAGGTGCCGGAGGACGAACAGGCACGCGTGCTGGAATTCATCGGCGGGCTGGACATCCGCGCCATTTCAGAGCATGTCATGCACGAGCTTTTCAAAGCGCTCGCAATGCACTTTGAATTTTCGCTGAACGACGTGGAGCTTCCGACCGGGAAATGATTCGCACCGCAGGGCAGACAAGGCAGTTCAATTGAACAACGCAAAACGCCGCAGGAGTAAACTCCTGCGGCGCTTTGTACTTATTGGGGTTAAAAGTTGGGGTAAGCAGGTAAAAATTGTGAGACCCAACTTTTTTAATGGGAGGAAAGGAACAAACGAAAATAAAAGTAGAGCATAACAAGAAATTCCTTTAGAATGATGCTGCCAGACACCACAGGAAAGGAGACTTGCTGCTTTTCTACTTGTTATGCTGAGCTGTTCTTGGCTCCCGCTTTTATTATTCAGGCGTGTGTGGCACGCCACACACGCCCTGTTCTGCACTTTTTCTTTTTTACTCTATCCCACAGAGCCTTTATTTATAGACAGCGTCCAGCCGCTCTCTGAGGAATCTTGACGAGTTCATCAACTCCTGTTCCATATCCTGCCCATTCTGATACCAGAACTCTCCTGTGAACATACGCACACCCATTTTGGCGGCAAGCGCGAGGCAATTGCGGTAATCCGTATGTTCAGTGCCGAAGCGCATGTTTCTGTAAACGCCTGGGCGCGTCTCCTTGAGATGCATGGCGAAAACGTGACCTGCGCCGAGCTTAAAATCCTCCGTAACGCTATGGCCGTAAAGCGACGCCGCATTTTGCAGATTACCTATGTCCGGGTAAATGCCCAGCCATGAAGAGTCAACAGCATGAATGTACTTCATTGCTTTGCCAACAGTATCCATAAACTCGGTCTCCATCGTTTCAAATGCAAGCACAATACCCTGCGCAGAGGCAATCTCAACAGCTTTGATGAGATTTTCAAGGAAAAACCGTTCGCTTTTTTCAGTGCGTTTTTCATAATAAACATCGTAACCTGCGAGCTGAATCACGCTCACGCCAACTGCCTGAGAAAAATCAATAGCACGCCGCATTATATCCATGGCGCGTTCTCGCACCGCCTGTGATGCAGAACCCATAGGGTATTTTCTGTGCCCGCTCAGGCACATAGTTCTTATGGGCACACCGGTTTCATAGATAAGCCGGGCAAGGCGTTGTTTCTGAGCATCGCTCCAGTTCAGCCGGGAAAGGCGTTCATCCGACTCATCTATACTGATTTCAAGCCGGTCAAAACCCGTTTTGCGGGCCGCTTCAAGCATTTTTTCAAACCCCATACCAGCGGGCATGGCTTTTTCATATAATCCAACCGGACATAATCATTGCACTCAAACACACACCGAATCCTTTTATAATTTTCGGGCTCGTTATCCCTTAACCACGCGAGCAGCGACACAGGCTGACAGGCCATGACATGCTGGCAGTTAAGTTCAAAGGCGGCCGCCTCCGCGCCGCTTTTCCTCCACATGACAGGGTATGCGCAGGCCCGGTTATCCGTTGATATTATCCCGTTCCTTACCGGCCGGTCATCCACGCCCCAGAGATACAGCCCTTTGCCGTGGCCGCATATGCCCACGCCCGCGACACCCGATGGGGAAATGCCGGACGCTTCAAGCGCCGCGCGTATAACGCAGCAGTTTGCTGCCCACATTTCCTCCATATCACGCTCAACAAATCCGGGTCCGGGCGTTATCATCGCAGTCGGCACACTTTTTACGCTGCATTCGTTCCCGTTGATATCAAAAATAGCAGCCTTTGTTGTAGTGCCGCCGTTATCAAGGCCGATATAGTACTTCATGACCGTCTTCCCCTCAACATATTACTAAACCTTCTCAGGAGCAGATCACATCAGTTCAATACAGCTTATCTTCTGCATAGTGATATACTTCCCGATGATAAGGCTGATCTCCAACATAAAGGTCGGCTACTTTATGCGTAAAATATTGCCGGTATGGGCAATGACCGCATCGACCACCAGCAGCGCCGGCACCCTGCCTGTAACGCTGAAGGTCGCCACCGATGACCTCGGCATCGACGAGGAGGTCGCAAACTTTGTTTGCCCGCTTGGTTCGACCGTGAATATGGCAGGCGGCGCTATCTGGGATGCAGTAGTCGTCATATTTGCCGCACAGATATATGGCATCGACCTCACATTCACGCAGATGGTTCTGGTCGTTGTTACCGCAAGCCTTATCTGCATCGGCTCTCCCGGAATTCCGGGCGGCGGTGTCGTATCTGCCGTTATGCTGATAGGCATGCTCGGCATTCCCATTGAGGTTGCCGGCATGATCGCCGCAATATACCGTCTGTTGGACATGGCCCACACGACCATGAACGTCACAGGCGACATTGTCACCGCGGCAGTCGTCGCAAAGACCGAAAATCTGCTGCATACCCCCGAAGAGGGCATATGCAAGGCTGCAAAATAATGGCTGCCGTGATATAATCTTCACAGCAGCAAAACGACACAGAGGCCGCAGTAAAACGGCCTCTGTACTTTGAAAGGAGAATATGGTAAAATATGATCAATCCGGATATGTACCCGAATGGATTGGAGTTTGACAAGGAATTGCACGATGAAATCCGCTCTCTCTTTGCCAACATAGACAGCGATTCCTTCGGGAAAAGGATATTTTTTGAAAACTCCGGTGGCTCACTTCGGCTTAAGGCCTGTCTTGACGCCGTTGTGGAAAACGACGCGCACCCTGACTGCGGCGGACGTAATCAGAAGCAGGCGGACATTGCAAAGAAAGTCGTCGAGGACGGCTACAACGATCTGCGCACATTATTCGGCTGCGGCAAAGAGGGCTCCATCGCAACATGCCTTTCCGCTTCGCAGGTGATGTTCCAGATCATCGGGGCAATAACGGACGCCGTGCCGGGCAAGAACATAGTCGTGTCTGTGCTGGAGCATCCGTCCGGCTTTGACTCCGTCGAATACTATGCAAAAAAGCACGGGCTTGAGCTGCGCGTCATGAGAAGCAATCCGCGCACAGGCGGAATAGACGTCAGTGAGGTCACACGCCTTGTCGATAAGGACACCGTGCTGATGAGCTGCATGTATTCCTGCAATATCACCGGCGCTGTCATGGATATCCCCGCCTTTGTAAAAGCTGCGAGAGAGATCAAGCCGGAGCTATTTATCGTCGTTGATTGCGTCCAGCATGTGCCCCACGCGCCTGTTGACGTCCTCGCCCTTGATGTGGATGCGGTGGACATTGCCCCATACAAGTTCTTTGGTTGCCGCGGAAGCGGTGTTGCGTGGCTGTCCGAGCGCTGTGCAAAGCTGCCGCACAACAGGATTCTGTGCTATCCAGAGGACTGGTGGGAGCTTGGCAGCGTTGCGCCGCATCAGTTTGCAGGGTATACCGCAATAGTGGATTACGTCTGCTGGATAGGGAGCAAGTTCATTGAAAGCACCGACAGACGCAAGCTTTTCGTCGAGGGTATGACGCGCATAGAGCTGCACGAGCGCGCACTGCTTTACCGCGCACTTGAGGGCACCGAGGCTGTTCCGGGTCTGCGCAGGATACCGGGCGTAAAGGTTCAGTGCGACAATCCCGACCTTACTAAAAGAGATTTCATTCTTCCTATCACCTTTGACAATATCGACCCCATCAGGGGTGCAGAAGAGCTGTGCAAACGCGGGATATATGTTTATGAACGCGTCGCACCAAATCACTATTCCAAGCGCATAGTCGAATCGCTTGGCCTTGACGGCGTCATAAGAGTGTCTCCTATCCACTGCAACGCCACGTGGGAGGTCGATGAATTTCTCAAGGCAGCCGCGGAGGTTGCAAAGCTTTAAGGAAGGACAAAACACATGTCAAAAAAAATCATTCCATCCGCCCACCTTCTCGAATGCTTCATGCCCTATATCAACGACGAGAGGAGAATGCTGGACGTTATTCGCAGGGCCGCGGATATCGGATATTACAAAAACTTCGAGCTTGGCGTCTTCTTTGACCGCTATAACCGCATATACGTCCGAAATATTCTTGAGGAATATGGATTAACGGCCTTTACCTTTGCAACGCCATATACGAAAAGGCAGAAGCTCAGCCTGTCCAGTCTGGACAGCAGCGAACGCGCAGCCGCAGTAGAGCTTGTAAAACAGCTTGCAGACTGCGCGGCGGACACAGGCTTTATAGGCATCGGCATACCAAGCGGCGACGATCCCGGTATTGCCGGGCGCGCAGAGGCAAAGCGCGTTCTAGCGGACGTCATGTGCACGCTGGCGGAATACTGCGCGTCGCTTGGGCTTCGGCTGACGATCGAGCCGCTGGACCGGTACGCATACAAGAAGCAGCTTATCGGCCCCGTTATAGAAACTGTCAACTGGTTTGCCCCGATACATGCGGCACACCCGAACGCCTACATACACTGGGACAGCGCACACGAGGCGCTGAGCGGCGCGGATCTGATGCAGTCGCTTGAGTATGCAGCACCATACACGGCGCAGATCCATCTGTGCAACGCCATACTTGACAGGCTACACCCGTGCTACGGCGATTTGCACATGGAATGCGGGACTGCACCGGATTTTGAGAACGAGGGCTTCCTTACGCCGAAGCTCGGCGCGGAGATAATCAGACGATTTGCCGCAGCGGACAAGCCCGAAGGCGTCGAGCGCTTCACGGTATCAATAGAGGTGCTTGGTCATCCCGGAGACGACCTGTGGCTTAAGGAGAAGAACACACGCGCATTTCTGCAGAAATGCTTTGAACTGGCGGAGGCCGAAAAATGATAAAAAGAGAGAAGCTTGCCCTGCTTGAGTATGCGTACAGCATAAACCTTATTGAAATCGACGGTGTGGAATACTGCATTACAGCCTCCGAGGCGCGCAGCGGCGATATTCTGCTGATAAGCACTGGCGACGGCAGCATACAGAAGATAACCGGTCTGAAAGGCGGCGTAATGTCCATCATTCCGATTCCGGAGGAAAACGGTGGCTTCCTTGCAATACAGCGCTTTTACCCAATATTCGATTCTGCGCAGGCAGAGCTTGTGCACTGCCGCATCGTGCAGACCGGAGAGCCGGAGCTTACGGCGGAAGTGGAAACCGTTTTTGAGCTGCCCTATATCCATAGATTTGCACTGATTGGACACGCCGGCGCGCGAAAGATAATTGCCGGCGCGCTGTGCGGCGGCAAGGCGTTTCAGGACGACTGGTCAAAGCCCGGATTTGTGAACTGCTACAGTCTTGACAGTCATTTTAAGCCCGTGCAGTGCACAAGGCTCATCGACTCCATCAGCCGTAACCACGGTATGTTCATACGCCCCGACGGAACATGCATGGTCAGCGGAGATGAGGGCGTATGGGCAATAGACGCTGAAATGCGGGTGACAAAGCTTCTCGACATGCCGGTAAGCGATCTGTTCATGTACGATCTGGACGGAGACGGTGCGGATGAAATGGTCTGCATCTCCCCTTTCCATGGCGACCGGCTCAGCGTATTGAAGGAGCAATCGGGAAATTGGACAGAGCTGTGCGGATGCGGCATTAACTTCGGGCATTCCGTTTATGCGGGCGTCTGCGGCGGGCCGTTCGTTCTGTCATGCAGCCGTGCCGGAGACAAGCGCACAGATATATGGAGCTTTACCTGTGACAGTGGCCGGTACGCGCTTGAAAGCAGTGAATTCACCTCCGGCGTCGGCGCGGCCAACATAGTCGTCAAAAGTGTTGGCAAAAGCATTGTTTTCTATGCAGCTGACCACGGCTGCGGCGAAGTTGCCCGATATACAGTGACACGCTGATATAAATAAAACATAGGTAAAAGA
>URPU01000065.1 GCA_900549865.1 uncultured Eubacteriales bacterium | reverse complement strand
TAAACTGTACCCATAAAAATGGACAGGAAGAAAAACAAGAATCCAAGAAACAGGACAAAAGCGGTTTCTGAAAAAGATGGCGGTACCCAGAGGTTCGTACAGGCGGCTTTTCGAAAACCCATAAAGCTGGACAGGCTGCAATTTAGAATCCATAAAAATAGACAGCCACCAAAAATACTGTCCCTGTAAACTGGACAAAATAGCTTTTGACACGGGTTCGGATTGAGAATAGAATTATCTTGATCAGAATCGGAGGAAAGCGAATGTCCAACAAAACTTTTACACAGAGGGAAATTGAAGTCCTGAGGACAAGCCCCTATGTTCAAAATGTGTCTCAATCCATGGTGTTCTTTTCAGGGCGGCGGTTTGATTTCACCCTCCCGATATTCATCATGCTCATGCGCACCTTCGGCCTCATCTGAAAAATTACAAAATTCCCAAAACAATGCGACACTGGTTGACATAATAGACACAAAATGGTGCCAAAAAATGTTGACTGGCGTCATTTTAGATGATATACTTAAAACATATAATGGATACACTGTGGGTTCGTGCGCAGCGTTAATGGCCGCGCGTGCGCCGCTATATGCATTGTCCGCTTCGCGCGGGTTGGAGCGCGCGGAGAATACTGGTTCGGAGGTATGTTGGTATGAGAAAAGAATCAGGTGGCAGAAGATGGTTGGCAGGAGTGCTGACAGTGCTCATGCTCATGTCGAGCGTGAATGCGGCGGCCTATGCCGCCCCGGCTGACACGGCGGATACATCTGCCGTTGTTGAGCAGCCGCTTCAAACGGCGGCCATGCCGGAGGCGACACCGGAAGCCACGGCGGCGGTGCCCACGCCGCCTCCGACGGAGGAGCCGTCGGAAACACCGGAACCCAAACCCACGCAGACCCCGGACGCGGCGCCCGAACCGGAACCCACGTCTGCACCGGCAGACGCGCCTGCGGAGGCGCCTTCTCTAGAACCTGCACCGGAACAGTCTCCCGCACCCACCGCCGCACCTACGCCCGCGCCGGAGGTCTATCCGCAGGGGGAGGTCTATAACTTTGCCCTGTCCGTCGGCCCGGCCAATAGCGCGGACGCTTTCGCGGACGTGTGGCCCGTCACTCTCGGACTGTACGGCATCGAACCCGGCAAAGCGCCCGTCAGACTTGCGGAAAAGCTTGTCACGGCGGAGGAGCTGACCTATGCGGAGGATGCCGGATGCTTCGGGATGTATTACGGCAGCTTTGAGCTTGGCGGCCTTGAGAAATACGCCGCACTTCTCGTCACGGCGGATGCCGCAGGCGCATCCGCGCTCAGCTATGCCATAGACCCGGCAAACGGGCAGTACACCGCCCGCGCCGGAGGCTGCATCATCGGCTTTGACAGGGATGAAGCGCCGCAGCTTGTCTACATAGTTCCGGAAGCGGAGATCCCCGTGCAGCCGCTGGCTGAACGCCTGGAGTATAACTATACCCTCAGCCTTGGCCTCACGGTGGACGGCACGGCGATCAATCCCGCACTTTACTTCACTATTGTCAGCGATCCGAACAACGCAAAGAATCTGGACGTCAGCGCTTCCGGCAAAACGGACGACGGCTATACCATAAATATAATCTCGCGCGAAAGTGCCAATAAGCACAGCGCCGCGCTCAGTTTCACCGTCACGCCAACGGACGGCAAGCCGATAGGCTACCGCTTGGAGCTTGACCTTGCGACCGGCGCTTATACCATCACTCAGACGGCGCAGCCCGACAGCTACGTTCTCTCTCCGGCCGCGCCCGTTTCCGGCACGGCGGCGGTGAACACCGGCAGCATGAATACCATCGCGCCCGATACGCGGTTTGAAGCAAGCGCGCTTGCGCGGCTGGACATCGCCGTGCGCTGGCAGGATAACAACGACACGAAGAAGCTGCGCCCGCAGCCGTCCGGTATCGGCATGAGCATACAGAAGCTGACGAAGGACGGCTGGCAGGACGTACCCACGGACAGCTATACGCTGAGCTGGGATACCGCGAACGACAGCACGTGGCACTGCATCGTCACCGGCCTGCCGAAGATGGAAAACGGCCAGCCCGTGAGCTACCGCGCGGCGGAGACGCTGCCGGACAGCTACTCCGTGCATACCGACGACCAATACGGCCACGCGTATTTTGAAGACGGGAACGCACAGATCACAAACTGCGTCCTGACGGAGCTTACCGTGCATAAGCTGTGGAACGACGGCGCGCTCGGCGGCGAGCGCCCCTCGCCGGAGGCCTGGCTTGAAACGCTTACGTTTTACATAAACGGCGATCCGCATAAGTTCACGGATACAAGCGAGAACCCATATCCCTATACCGTCACGCGTGACGGCAACCGCTGGACGGTGAAGCTCAGCGGCCTGATGGCGTATGACGACGCAAACCGCCCAATAGAGTACGCCATCGGCGAAGCGCCCGGCGCTTTCCGCGATTTCCCCGGCGCGGCCGGAATCTATGTGCAGTCTCTTAAAAATGAGGATAACCATAGCAATAAGACAGATGCCGCCTATAATAACGGCACGCTCATCTCCACGCTGACGGGTACCGTCACCTTCCGCGCCGTGAAGCGCTGGGAGGACGCCGGGCTTGAACCGGCCAAGCGCCCGGACGTCAGCTTCACGCTGCTCAAATATGTCAAGCTTGACAATAACACGCTCCGTGTGGCCACGCCAAGCCCCGTTTCTGGTGCGCTGCCCATAAATATCATCGGGAACGACAGGCTCTCGGATGAGTTTGAGCTGTGTATCGACTCCCTGCCGAAGTACGACAACGAGGGCTATGAGTACGCCTATTTCCTTACGGAGCACATGTACGGCTCCAATGCCGCGCGCTATGTTGCGCGCGTCGAGAAGAACGGCGAGACCATAGAGACGCTGAAAACCCTCATCACGAACGGCAGCGTCGTCATAAACAGCTCCACCGAAAGCTTCGTGCCCAGCATCACCAAGAGCTGGAACGCGAAGTCCGCGCTTGGCATCGGCGGCATTTCCGCAAGCTTTCAGTTTCAGCGGCTGCTCCCCGGCGCGGAGGAGTGGGAGAACGTCGGCGAGGAGTTCACGCTGGACGGCTTTTCCCGCGAAGTTCCCGCCATCACGCGCTCCCTCGGCACGGCCTATCCCAAGACGGACGCCGATGGGAAGGAGATAAAATACCGCTTCGTTGAGACCGGCCTCACCGTCGGCGGCACCGACGCTAAGACGTACAGCATTGACGGCGGCAAGGCCTTTGCCGTCGAGCACGGCGAAAACCAGTATATCTTCAGTGTCGATGAATCGCGTGCCGTCATAAGCCCCTCCACAGGGGCAATGGGCACGGTCATCAACACGCTCAACAATATGACCGCGTTCAAGGTCGTGAAGGAGTGGCAGGGCGCGCAGGAGGACGACGACCTGTGGATATCCGTGCAGCTTTACCGCGACGGTGTGCCGTATGAGCTGAAGGATGCCAACCTCATTGACGAAAACGGCGTGCATATCGAGGATGCGTATATAAAAAACGGCATGGCCGTGTTCAAATATAAGGATGCAAACGACACTGTCCGCTTCATACACGGGCTTGAGCTGTACGACGACGAAGGGCGGCGCTACAGCTACACCGCCTTTGAGCGCGCCTGTAAAGACGACTTCGTTTTCGCCGATTCCGTATACAGCCGCGCGCCCTATGTCATAAACGGCTTTGAGCAGATGATATCCTGCGTCAAGTTCACCAACGTCAAGGGCGACGAGGGGCGTTCGCTGCGCTTTGATGTCGTCAAGCGCTGGCAGGACGAGGCCGACATTCCAAACCGCCGCCCCGTCACAGTTGGCATATACTACTTCGACCCCAGCGGTGCGACGCCGCGGCTTGTTTCCAACAGCATCGCCCTCAGTGAAGATAACTGCTGGACAGCCAGCGTGCGCTATGTCCTCCCGGAGGATGCCGGCGACGCCGAGTTTGACCAGAGCAACTATTCCGTCGTCGAGATATCCAGCGCCGATGAGGGCTGGGCGCTTCCCATGGACGATCCGGAATATCTCCGCACCGGCAATACGAAGTCCGGCACGCCCGCACAGCTCGACGTGGGCAGCAAAATATACGCCTTCAACGTCGTTACTAACAAGGTCAGCAGTCTTGACGGCTTTGCCCCCGATGAGAACGCCATGCATTCCAGCGTCACCACCATCACCAACACGCGCACCGGCTGGGTCGATGCCAGGCTGACGAAGGAGTGGAAGATGGGCAGTGATGCCGTCGCTGCGCGCCTGCGCCTCGTCGCGTACACGTCCGACGGACAGCAGCAGCCCGTAGCTGGCGCTGTCAGCATGGATGGGGCCGTCACAACGGATGAAAACGGCGAGTTCACGCTTTCACCCGCGCCCGCCGCCGAACCCGGCAGCGTCACGGTGACATTCAGACTGCCCAAATATAACTCCGTTGGCGAGCTTATGAGCTACGGTATTGATGAGCTTGCCATCATCGGCGCGGACGGCCAGCAGAAGGAGTTTGAAAACAATATCGTCACGCTTGGCGAGATGAAGTATGTTGTCTCGTCCTCCGTGGTGAAGTATAACTACTGCAAGAATGAGGCCACGGAGGCCGACGAGATGCACACGCGCATCACCAACAGCTTCGGCGGGCGCGGCACGCTCGTCGTCAACAAGGTCTGGCACGACGTCAAGGCCGCGGTGGCCAAGCGCCCCGATATCACGTTTGAGCTGTGGCGCGTCTCCAATGGCGCACAGCCGCAGCATGTCTCCGGCGATTACAAGTGGGACCTCACCATAAACGACTGGTTCTGGCAGTGCACCTTCGGCAAGCAGAACTTTGACAGATTCGATGAAAACGGCTTTGAATATCAATACTATGTGGTGGAAAAGCTCGTCACGCAGAATTCGGGCTACGTCGCCAGCTATTATAACGGCGGTAAGCAGCCGAACGCGCTGAAAAACCCGGCCAGCGCGCAGGAGGTCTTTGACGAGACCGGCGTCACGGACGGCGCGGCATACGCGGCCTTCGTACCCGCGTCCGCGCCCGGCGGCGCGCTGGGTGAGGCGTATTCCTGCGGACAGGGCACCGTCATAAATACGCCGCAGCTTGAGCGCAGCTATACCGGCGAAAAGATATGGTCGCATCTGCCGGAGGGGTACGACCGCACACAGCTCCCGCCCGTCACGGTCATGCTCTTCTGCAAGTCGGAAGGGGAGAAGAACACCTATGACGATGCGCACATCGCGCGCTATACGAACGGCGCGCCCGTTGCGCCCATCGTGCTTGAAAACGGCGAAACGGTCTTCGCGTGGGGCAGGGGAGACGACGGCCTTAAGCTCCCGCGCTTCGACGCCTACGGCGGCCACCTCAGCTACTACGCGGCGGAGGTCGTCTCGGTCGAGGACTACACAACGCCCCTTGCCGGGATGCAGGCCTATAACGTCTATAATCCCGAGGACGCCAACCGCACAGAGATAACGAACGAGTATACCGGCGGCGGTGAAGTCGTCATAGAGGTCACGAAGAACTGGAGCTGGCCGAATAAGCCCGCGCACATGAAGGAGTATCCCGCTGTCACCTTCGTGCTCTACCGCGCCGCGGAGAAGGAGGACGGGCAGTATTCGCCCGAGGACTGGACGCCCGTCGATAAAAAGACCCTCCCCGCCGGAACCATTCCCACCGACGGCAGCGACCTTACGAAAACGCTTACGTTTGAAAGCACGGATTCCGTCAGCCTCTCCAGATATGCCCCGGATAACCGCAGGTATGTCTACATGGTCTTTGAGGAGCCCGTGAACGGCTATGAGTCCATGATCCCCGACGGCAAGGGCGGGTATATATCCGGAAGCATGGCGCAGGTTGCGCTGACGCCCGCGCCGGACAGCGCGCCGCCGCTTAAAGAGAAGGGCAGCGTCTCTTTCAAAAACGTCTATGAAGAAAGAACGGAGCGTATCCGGTTCGTGAAAACGTGGAAGGATCAGGACAACAAATTCAGCACCCGGCCGAAGCCCAGCGAGCTTGAGTTTGAACTCTGGTATGAGCACGGCGGCGAGAACGTCAAGGTCGAGCCTTCAGCTTATGAGATGAGCTGGAAATACTACGGCAGCGTGTGGTCGTGCACCTTCACTGGCAATTTCATCATGAACGACACCGACGGCACGCCGTATAAATACTATGTCAAAGAGCACTATGCCGGTAATAACGCCGCGCTTTATGAGCGCGTCTACGGTCTGAACAAGTGCCGCCCGGGCGAGTCCGGCGTCACGAATACGCTTGCCTCCGTTCCGCTTTCAGTCAACAAGGACTGGGCGGATAAAAACGGGGAGAAGTTCACACAGCGCGCCGAGCTTGAAGACCTCAAGGCTCTCGGCAAGCTGCCCGACAGCGTCACCTTCGGCGTGGAGTATCTCGATGGTGCGGAGTGGAAGCCCTTCCCGAGTGCAGAGGCGCAGATGACCCAGACATGGACGATCGACCAGCTTATCGGCGCCGTGGCGGATAACCATTATCTCCGCTTCTCCGAGCAGCTTCCTAAGTATATGGACGCGTCCGGCACGGAGTATACCTACAGGGCCGTTGAGACCGCCCTCGTATTCCAGGGCGTAAGCTATGCCGCGGAGCGTAGCGAGGACGGCAGATACGTGTTCCCCGCGGCCAATATCGCTGCAAGCGTCACGCCGGACGGCAGCGTCACCCACATCACCAACACCCTCGGCGGATATAAGCACAGGCTGCATATCTATAAGCTCTGGAATGACGCGAACGATACCGACGGCCTGCGCCCCGCGGAAATGAATGTGACCGTGATCGAGGTGAATAACGGCGCGCCCGGCAATACCGCCGGCCTCACCATGACCCGCGGCACGACGAACGACTTTAACTTCTGGTACGCCAGCATCACCGTGCTTGACGACGCGGAGGGCCGCAGTTATATCGTCACGGAGGATGTTCCGTTCGGATACCGTGAGGAGTTTGACGCGGCAGATTGGCCCTGCGGCATAACCGATTGGCGCAATACTATCTCCGCGCTGACCGACGTTGTGCCCGAAAGCGGGCTGCGCGCCATTCCCACTCCTGCGCCGGGCGACCACAGCTATACTCTCATGAACCGGCATGAGCCGTATACGATCTCCGTTACGGCTGACAAGTCGTGGCTTGGCGATACCGGCACCGCCAGCAAATGGGCGGACTATACACGCCCCGAAAGCGTTGTGCTCCAGCTCAGACAGCGCGCCGGTGGCGGCAGTTGGGCGAAGTATGACGGCGCCGCCGTTATCGGCGATGAGAACGCGTGGTCGTATACGTGGTGCGGCCTGCCCGTCAACCGGCCCAAGGCCAGGGCGAGCGACGCTGTCACCGCCTATTCCTATAAGGTGGAGGAGGTCAACGGCGGCAGGGCGTATAAGCTCACAAATTCCGCCGAGCAGAAGGCCAAGCCCGACATTGATCAGCACCATACGGTCACTAACAAGCTCGACGTCAAGCAGGTCTCCTTCACGAAGAGCTGGGTGGACTTCTCCGACGCCTTTGCGACAAGGCTTGCGCTTTCACAGGTGAAGTTTACGCTTCTCTGGACGACGCCCGCGGGCGAGCTTGAAGCCGTGCCTGTGGCCGTCACACCGGAGATAAAAATAAACGGCAGCGAGTGGAAGATATCCTATACCGGCCTGCCCAAGTATTTTGCCGACGGAACGCGCTGTGACTATAAGCTGCGCGAGGAATATCAGAACGCCGAAAACATCTATACTCCCAGCGGAAACGGCGTGAGCGGGCTTCTCAATACGCTCACAAACACCCTCGTCACCGGCGTCGAGGTCGAAGCACAGAAGCAGTGGGCCGGTGATGAGATATGGCAGGATATCACGCGCCCCGGCTCCGCAGAGTTTGAGCTGTGGTACAGAAAGGGCACGTCGGGTGAATTCGTCCCGGCGGGCGCGGGGTACTCCAACCGCGTCGTCACGGCGAACGCCTCCGGCGGCTGGACCGTGCGCTTCTACAGCCTCCCCGAAAAGGACGCTGATGGCACGCTGTATGATTACGATGTGCGCGAAAGGCCGATGACCGGCTATGACGTCAGCTATACCGGCAGGGAAGTGACGGAGCGCGGCGGCACCAAGGTGTTCAGCTTCACCGCCGTGAACACGCTCAAAACAGTGTCGCTTTCCGGCACAAAGACGTGGGTCGATAATGATAATTATTACGGTATGCGCCCGGATGAGGTCTCTCTCCGCATCTTCGCGGATGGGGTCGAGATCACCGGCAGGGTCAGTGTTGCGTGGGATAAGTCCGGCGGCAATGTCTGGACCTACACCGTCTCCGGCCTCCCCAAGTATGATAAGACCGGCAGCGAGATAAGCTATACCGTCATGGAGGTCGTTCCGAATGGCTATGCCTCCACCGCGGGCGACAGCGCCGTGCCGCTTACGCAGGGCGTTGTCAATACGCTTGCGCCCACGGAGTTCACTGTCTCCAAGGTCTGGAATGACCTTGACGATCACTTTGCCACGCGGCCCGAAAGCGTCAGCTTCACGCTTGAATGGTCAGCGGACGGCGTGAACTGGAGTGCCGTTGTGCCTGCGGCCGAGGCGGTCCTGACCGCGCAGAGCGGCTGGAAGAGCCACACGTTTACAGACCTGCCAACGCATGACAAGACCGGCGCGCGCTACAGCTACCGCGCCGTTGAAAAGGCCGTTCCAGGCTATGAAGCGCCGGAGTATGAATTCACGCCCGGCGGCCTTGGCGAGAGCGTCACCAACACTCTTGATACCGGCCGCAGTGTCACCTTCACAAAGCACTGGCAGGGCGACTATGACAACATGTTCGCCAGCCGCCCCGATTCTATAGAGTTCGTCCTTGAATACCGCCTCGAAAGTGAGACGGAGTTCAGACCTGCGGGGGATAGCTGGGTCACGGTGCTTGCGCCCGATGCCTCCGGCAAATGGCCCATGGGCCGCTTTACGGGGCTTCCGGTGTGCACCTCCTCCGGTGAGCGCTTCGTCTACCGTGTCGTTGAAAAGCCGGTCACAGGCTATGCGCCCGCTTATTCGCCCGCGTTCGGCGACGATATAACCGTCACGAACACCCTCTCCACGCTGACCTCCCTCGTGGTTGGAAAGACGTGGGACGATAACGGGGATGCCTTCCTCACGCGGCCCGCTTCGCTCACATTCCGCCTGCAATATCAGCTTGTCGCAGCCGGACAGCAGCCGCAGCCGGACAAGTGGCTCGACTCCGGCCTGTATACGGAAATGAAGCCGGATGCCGCCGGTAACTGGCCCGCCGTCAGCTTCACTGACCTGCCCGCCGTGAATGCCTCCGGAGAGAGCTACGCCTATCGCGCGGTCGAGGTCGATCCAAAGACGCATGAGCAGGACCCCGTGAAGAGCTATGACGCGTCATATACCGTGACAATGCCAGCCGATGGCGGGGAGCAGCGCACAAGCGTTGTCAACACCCTTAAGACCACCTCTCTCAAGGTCGAAAAATCTTGGGTCAACGGTGCGCCCGCCGTGCTGGACGGTTACACAGTCACTGTGAAGCTTCAGCGCCTTGTAAAGGGCGGGCTTCTGCAAAAGGACACGTGGGCTGACGTTACCGACAGAAACGGCGATACCCTCACGCGCACGCTGAGTAAGGCCAACGGCTGGTCGGCGCTGTTTGCGGGGCTTCCGCTGTGCGATGAAGACGGCGTTGAATATGTCTATCACGCGCTGGAGCTTGCGGATGAGCCGTGGTTCAAGGCGGAGGAGCCAACCGTTGAAAACGGCGTCTGCACGCTTACGAATACCATCGTCCACTGGCTCATGATAGACAATATCACGGATAACCCCGTCACGCATGAGACGGATGTAGGCGGCTTCGTTCAGGTCGAAACTGACGGCTGGTCGCGCGATAAGAGCGCGTGGAAGAAGGACGGGCTTTCCGTCACGTGGTATAACGAACCGTACTGGCAGCATACCGGCGACATCATCGTCCAGTATCTCCGCCATGGGGAGCAGGAGTGGCATACGCTGCGCTGCACCATGGCCGATGTTTCCCCGCTGATGGAAGTGTTCCCCGGCGCGAAGCTTGACTGCATCACAGAGGGTGAGCGCGTCCAATATACCCTCACTCTGGCCAATGACGCCATGGATATGCCGTATGAGACTGCCGTCAAGGTCGCCTTCCGCCCGACGCTTGCCGTGGAGAATACCACGCCCGACGACAAGTTCGGCACTGTCGCCATAGAGAAGGCCGACAGAGCGTATGACGGGCGCTATCCCGCGCTTTCGGTCAAGGGGCGCGCCGACAGCGGCTATGCCGTTGATCTTTCGCACTTGCAGCTCAGCCTGCCCGGCGGAGTGCATCAGTGCTGGCAGCTCAACCTCAGCGCAGTGGGCATCGGCACGGGCTATTATGGCGGCCGCTTCTCCACCACTATCCGCGGTGAGCTTGCCGGGAAGCTGGAGACCATCCCCGTCTCCGGTACCGTCACGATAGACCGGCGCGACGGCTACGGCAACCCGGTGGAGGTCACGATAACGCTTGACTCTCTGCCCCTGTCGCTGGATATCGGCATCCCGTTTGTCAAGTCCGACGCGCCCATTTACCCGCGCACGGGCGATAACGGCATGGACGTTGGCACTCTGCTTGCCATGTGCGGCCTCTCGCTTGCCCTCGGCGGTGCGTCTCTCGGCACGCTTCGCCTTGCGAGAAGAAAGCGCCGCGCAAGCTGATAAGCAAATACAAATAACAAAGCCACAGGAGAAACCGCGATGAGCGGTTTCTCCTGTGGCGTTTACGTATACAAAACGAAAAAAGAACACCACAACTTTCGTTGCGGTGTTCCTCTGGTGGAGATAAGCGGGATCGAACCGCTGACCTCTTGAATGCCATTCAAGCGCTCTCCCAGCTGAGCTATACCCCCGTGAGCAAAAGTATAATAGCAAACTATGGCGTAAATGTCAAGATGTTTTTTCTCGTTCTCGCAAAAAAATATTTCCCACGACATATGCGCCATAGATGCGGCCACGCACCGCCGATGCGCGGTCAGTGCTTTGCCGGTGCAGGATGCTCCGTTCCTGTCAGCAGGTTGTTCCACAGCCACTTTGCGGAATCCATGATATACCGGCAGTCCGTTGCCGCATTACCCGCGCCGGACATGTACCGCTCGTGCAGCGCGTCAAGACTGCGTATGCCCTTCGGCTGTGCTCGCCGTGCGGCTATCCTGCTGATGTAGTCCTCAAACGCGGCGTGAAGCTGCTTTTCATATTTCACATGCTCCGCCATAGTGCCGCCGAATATCCTGTTGTGCGGAAATGTGAAGCTGTCCGCGGAGTAGTGGATAAGCGTGCCGAAGGAAAACCACTGCCACGGCGAATGCACGCCTTTCCGCGTCAGCTTTTTCATAAGCTTGCTGCGGTGCTTAAATGAATTGTCCGCGTGATGACCGTGCATGAATTCATGCCGGAGAGAGCCTCTTGTATACGTCAGTGGATTGATGTCCGGCTCTATGCACCCGAACAGAAACATCAGCCGTTTTAATCCGCTTAGCTGGACACCCTTCTGCGCAAGCAGGAGCTTGCCGATGCGCAAATGATCCTTTTTCTTCATTGCTGAACCTTCTTTGAATACGGCCAAGGCCGCCACGCGGCAGCGCAGGGCCGTTGAAAATGCGGCATCAGGTATTCTACCCCCTCTGCCGCAGTTGTTATACTCCCTCTTTGACCGATGGTCAAGCATGAAATTATGAACAATGTGTATGTAATATATGGCTATGGCGATATGTGCCGCAGCCCTCACACGCCGTAGATCGACTTCAGAAGCGCCGTGCCGGTGGCGGTTTTGAACAGGCGCTCCATCGCGCCGCGTATTTTCTCCTGTGAATAGTTCGACTCGTCCGCGTTGACGAGATAGTCAGCTTCGAGAAGGATCTGATAATCTATCCCATCGACCTCGCTGTAGGTGTGGTGGTGCCCGACCAGATACACGACGCGTTCGGTCACATCCTCCGGCAGCCCGCAGCCGGACAGAAATTCGCGCGCGAGTATGGCGCCCTCGGCCTCCTGATATTTGCCGTTTGTGTTCCCGTACTTCTCGCGGCACAGTGGGCAGGCGATGTCGTGGATTATTGCGGCGATCCCGGTTATCTCGCGCTCACGCGGGGATAGCTGTTCACACGCCGCGATGGTCTCGGCAAAGGCATAGACCTTCATGAAATGATTTATGTCATGGTGATTGCCGTGTGAATACTCTATCATCCGGCACATTATTTCCTGTACGTTCATTGTGTTTTCTCCTCTCGTCGTTATCGCTTTGCTTATTCCTGCGCCGCTATCTGCATCGACAGCGCGACGCCCTCGCTCACGCCGGAGTGTATATCGCCGATATATATGCTCGGCTCCTTCCCCTCGAACAGCATCCTCGCGCAGAAAACCTCGCACATTGTGCGCTCAAAATCGTCGAACAGCCCCTTGTCGGCCAGTTCAAACTCCAGCGCCGACATCGCAACGGTCGCGCGCCACTCCGCGCCGCCGTCCGGAACCTCCGGCAGGAAACGGCGATAAAGTTCAAAGTGCGTCCGGCAGTAGCGGCTTCTCAGCGTTGGCACGTTTATGACCTCCGCATAGAGGCGCGCAACGGGCGGGTCGTTGAGTATGCGGTGAAGGAATGCCGCTTCCACCGTGAAATACCCGCGCAGCACAGTAAGCTCACTGCCGTCTGCAAACACGCGGTCAAGAAACGAATTCATTATCCCGTCGTGCTCCAGCATCAGCAGGTCCTCTTTCTTCGGGTAATGGTACGTCAGATTGCCCACGGATATCCCGCATGCGTCGGCGATCTGCCGCATAGTCACATTGTTGTACCCGTGCGCGTTGAAAAGCAGCTCGCTTGTCCGGGCTATTTTGTTTTTTGTAATATCATTCATGCATCTATTATATTTCACGCTGCCCGTAAAAGCAACAAGAAACAAAATGTTTAGTACAAGTACTAATTTAAACTTGGTTATTTTTAGTACTTATACTAGAATGACAAAGGAACGACAATTACTGCATCAGTACATAAGGAGGATATTACTATGTCAAGAAGCGCATGGGCGAAATTCGCCACTTATATCAGCTTCCACGGCGGGCTGTTTCTCGGCCCGATGAACGACGGCGCGCCGTTCGTGGAGATGTTCCGCCTGCTCATATCCGAAGAGGAGTGCGAGCTGGGCGTGCACATCCCCAACAAGCCCACATCAGTAGAGAAGATAGCGGCGGATGCGAAGGTTCCCGTTTACAGAGCGGCGGCAATGCTGAAGCATATGAGCCAGAAGGGCGCATGCTTTGAGCGCGTTACTGCCGACGGAAAATGCTTTTATAACATCACCCCGTTCATTCCCGGCTTTTACGAGTTCGTCATGACAGACCCGGAGACGAAGAAAAACCCCGAAGTCGCGTTCCAGTTCCGCCGCACGCTCAACGAGCTTGGCGTGCTGCTGCGTAATGTCAGCATGCAGGGCGGCGGGCTGATGAAGGTCACGCCGGTCATGAAGGAGATCAATCCATATCACGCCTCCTTCGCGGCCGCAACCTTACAGACGGCAGGAACACGAGCTTCGAGGCCATTGATACTGACGACGTCAGCGTTCGCGTCAGCCGTATAGACGCGACTCCGCGCCAGACTGCGCCGGAGGTTGACGGAAAGGCCTCCGCAA
>URPU01000064.1 GCA_900549865.1 uncultured Eubacteriales bacterium | reverse complement strand
CATAGTGTAGTGTAGTAATATATTGCCTCCGGCCGGCTATCGGCCGGAGGCAGTGTTGTTTATAAAAGAATATGGGTTTTGGTTGCAAAGCGCATCCGTTCATTTTATAATAGCATTATTCGACAATAATTACCGAAGGACGTAGATTCAATGAAGAACTTAACCACGCGCAGAGCCATGATAATATCGCTTGCGCTCGTGTTCGCGTTTCTTTTCGTGCTCAACTGCTTCACGCCATATCAGGCGGACGATTTTGCCTATCACTTCCGCTTCGATAACTCCGCGCCGCTGACAGGCATCGCGGACATCGTCCCGTCCATGGCCGCGCACGCCGAGATACTCAACGGCCGCCTCGCCGCGCACAGCCTTGTCCAGCTTTTTGAGCTTCTTCCCAAGCCGGTGTTCAATTTTGTCAACGCCGGTATGTTCACGCTGCTCATCTGGCTGATGGCCTGCCTCTCCGGCTTTGGGGCGCGGCCGCGCCCGGCGGTATATCTTGTAACGTTCTGCGCGGTGTTCGTGCTGATGCCCGCCTTCGGTGAGGTCTGCCTGTGGCTTGACGGGTCGATAAACTACCTCTGGGCCGTCGTGCTGAATCTTTTATTCCTCTTCCCGTACTTCCGTCTCTTCTGGGAGGGGGATGTGCTTCACGGCGCGGCGGCAAAACTCGCGTTCATCGTCTTTGCCTTCATCTGCGGCGCGTTTCAGGAGACGATGTCCTCCGCCTCGTTTATGCTTGCCGTCGTGTTCATGCTGCTGACGCGCTTTTATGAAAAGCGGCGCACAGGCTGGGCATACATCGCGGGGGCGATATCCTCCTTCGCCGGGCTTCTCTTCATGGCGACGCGTCCCGCCGAAACGGGCGTTAAAAGCTCCGCCGGCAGTCTCGTCAACTTCTTCGGCAGCTTTGTGAACATGATGGAATACTTCCGCTTCTTCGCGCTTCTCATCGCCGTGTTCATCATCGCATTCGTCCTCTGTCTTGCCAAGAGGGCGGAGACAAAGAAGCTCATCCTCGCGGGCGTGTTCTTCCTCGGCTTTCTCGCCGCGAACGGCGTCATGGTGCTGGCCAGGATATATCCTGAGCGCTGCGCCTCCCCCGCCGCGGTGTTCCTTATCATTGCAGATGTCATGCTGCTGTTCGAGCTTGCGCGCGGCGGAAGCTGCGTCCTCGCGCTGCGGTGCATGGCCGCGCTGCTGTGCGCCGTGACAATATACTGCGGCGTGCTAGGTTCGGCGGACATCGTGTCCACCTTCGCTCAGTTCAAGGCGAACGAGGCCGCCATAATAGCCGCACGCGACGCCGGTGAGGCCGAGGTGCTTCTGCCCGGGCTCTACGGCGCAACGAAATACAGCGTCGCGCACGATATGGAGTTCCCATCCAGCATCAACTGGGTCAACGGATATCTCGCCCGGTATTACGGCGTGCAGCATATCATCGGCTATGACTACTACACGCAGTTTTTTGCAAAATAAGCCTCTCTGCTCCTCCGGTAAATGCCCCGGAGGAGCATTTGAGACTGTCGAAAAAGTGGCTTTGCCACTTTTTCGAGAAAGAATCGCTGCGTTCTGCGCCTCTGTTGTCCGCCGAAAGCGGACAATTCGACGCTCACTCCGCGCAAAGTGTTTTCTGCCACGCACATGTCGCGGCAGAAAACGAATCGTACTGCTTTCGCGCCTGCGGACGCGAAACTCTGCGAGGCTTTTTTTGACAAACTGTTCTGCTCCTCCGGTAAATGATCCGGAGGAGCATTTCATGCATCGTTGCTGTAAGCACAAATATCCGCCGGGGCGCTTGCCCTGGCGGATCGCATTCACATTTTCAGTTCCTTCTGTTCCTCGACGCGGACGAAGAACTTGTTTCTGGAGACGACCGTGTGCTCCATATCCAGCACATAGTCCACCTCAAGCTCGCCGCCGCGGTCATTGAAGCTGTGCCGTATTTTTTTCGTGCTCACGCCGAGCGTCGCCGTGCCGTAGGGCGTGGAATAGAGGAAGGAGTTCTTCTCCCTCTCGCGGAATACCATCCGCCCGGTTATCATGCCGTCCCTATCGACAACGACCTCATCCGGCCGCACTATCACGCTTGTGCGCGTGCCCTCAAGCCCGGTCACATCCGTTTCAAGATAGCTGAAGCATGACGTGTCGCCATCCTTGAAATAGTGCCCGTCCGTGCTGAAATCCACAATGCCCTGATCGCCCGTATCACAGCCCTCTATGCTGTGCATGGAGATCACAACGTCTCTCATCATGCTCCGTCCTCCATACCGTCGGCGCTCGCGGCGTGCACATGCCCCGCAATGCCGTATCCAAGCAGCCCCTCGGCGTGCGCGGCGAATTCCGCGGGGTCGCCGCTGGTGTAAAACTCAGAGCTTCCGCCGCGGCCCGTAAGGCCGTTTTCCTCAAGATAAGCGCACATGCTCTCCGCCGCGCAGCCCGCGGCGCTCACGAGCGCCGCCCCGCCGAGGCATTCGCGGATGGCGTCCGCGGCAAAGTCAAAATGCGTGCAGCCCAGCAGCAGCGCGCACACGCCCCTTTCGCGCATCGGCGCAAGGTATTCCTCCGCCGCGGCGGCAAGCTGCTCATCGCCCGCGGCGGTGTGCCCCGTCTCCACAAGGCGCACGAAGTCCTGACAGGCTATATCCACGATCTCCCGGCCGGGGCACAGCGCCTCCAGCCGGCGGCGGAACGCGCCGCTTTTTATGCTTGCGCTGGTGGCGATCACGCCCAGCGGCGCATCGCCCGGCACGGCGGCCAGTTTCTTCACCGACGCATCTATCACGTTGTACACCGGCAGGCGGAAGCCCGCCAGAACGTCGGGTGCGGTGCTGGACACGGTGCCGCATGCGGCAATTATCGCCTTCGCCCCGAGGGCGGCGGCAAGCTCCATATCCTGCCGCGCCATGCGCCGCAGCTCCTCCTGCGGCCGCACGCCGTAGGGGTTGCGTCCGGTGTCGCCGAAGTATATTATGTTTTCTTCCGGCAGAAGCGCTCTCAGCGTCCTGAACGACGCCAGCCCGCCCAGCCCGGAATCAAATATGCCAACGGGTCTGTTGTCCATTTGCTTCTCCAATATGACCTGAATTTTGACTGACGGCTTATTGTACCGCAATCGGCACCGCAATACAAGCAAAATTTGTTTAATAAGACTTGTGGAATTATGGCTTGCTTAATGCTATAATAAGTATATAATAGACTGGCTTAAAAAAGCCCAAGGAGGCGACGGTATGAATATAGAGCTTTCTGACAGGGAGTTCAGGCGGCTGCTTGACATGGTGTATATAGGCAACTGGATTCTGAACTCAACGCGCGGCGACGACCGCTTTGAGGATTACGATCTCATGCAGGAGAAGCTTTTCGCCCTGTGCCCGGCCAACGGGATGCGTTCGCTGGTGCAGATGTGGCACGGCCACATTTTCCCCTCCAAGGCCTATGAGGACGGCGGCATACACGAGGCCATTGCCGACTATGAGGACGCCGTGTTCTATAACATTCTGGCCGAGGAGCTGGCGCGCAGGGATCTGGGACTTGAGGATTCTGACCCCGAGAATTTTGACGAGCTTACCGCGCGGATGGAGGATTACCTCAACGAATTTGAGAAGAACGGCCTTGACACGGTAAGCGTGGATATTTAAGGGCGGAGAATATTATGCATAACGAACTGACAAAGCAGGATATCCGCAAGATGCAGGAGGAGCTTGACTACCGGCGGCTGGAGCTTATGCCGGAGCTCATCGAGGAGGTCAAGCGCACGCGCGCCTTCGGCGATCTGAGTGAAAATTTCGAGTATAAGGCGGCAAAGCAGGCGCAGAACAAGAACCGCAGCCGCATAAGATACCTTGAGGGGATGATAAAATCCGCGAAGGTCATTTCCGACACCTCTCGCGCCGACGAGGTCGGCCTTTTTGACAAGGTGGAGATATACATGCCGGAGGACGACGAGACGGACATCATCCAGGTCGTCACAACGGTGCGCTGTGACCCGCGCCGCGGCCTCATCAGCAAGGAGTCGCCCTTTGGGCAGCAGGTGCTCGGCAAAAAGGTGGGCGACAAATTCACCGTGAAGGTAGACGACAGCTACAGTTACGTCGCCGAGATACGCGCCATCACGAAATGCGAGGATGACGGCTCCGCCCCGCTGTTGGAGTACTGATACGGAAAAAGCACATATCACACATAACGCCCGCGCCGGTTTTCGGCGCGGGCGTTCAGCCTGTCAAAAAACCACGCTTGAATTATCTGCCCGGCTGGGTTATACTTAATCAGACATTTTCAGATATTTTGCGCAGAAAGGGGCTCTTTCACATGAAAGGTATAGTTCTGGCCGGCGGCACAGGCTCGCGTCTTTATCCTGTCACCCGCTCCATTTCAAAGCAGATCCTGCCCATATACGACAAGCCCATGATATATTACCCCATGTCGGTGCTGATGCTGGCCGGGATAAGGGAGATCCTTATAATCTCGACTGAGCGCGACATCGGCGCATTCAAAGAGCTTTTCGGCGACGGGCACAGCCTCGGCCTTGAGCTGAGCTACGCCGTGCAGGATGCGCCGCGCGGCATTGCGGAGGCGTTTATAATAGGCGAGGATTTCATCGGCAGCGACAGCGTGTGCCTCATTCTCGGCGACAATATCTTCTATGGCGGCGGCATCTCAATCGGCGTGAAGGACGCGGCAAAGCTGACAGAGGGCGCGGTCATATTCGGCTACTACATGCCGGAGCCGCAGGGGCTTGGCGTGGTCGAGTTCGACAAAGACTTGAACGTCCTCTCCGTCGAGGAAAAGCCGGCGCACCCGAAGTCGAACTACGTTGTGCCGGGGCTTTACTTCTATGATAATCAGGTCGTTTCGATCGCAAAGTCCATAAAGCCGTCGGCACGCGGGGAGCTTGAGATAACCAGCGTGAACAACGAATATCTCCGCCGCGGGCAGCTTCGGGTCAAGCTCTTCGGGCGCGGCCTTGCGTGGCTGGACACCGGCACGCATGAAAATCTGCTTGCCGCGGCGAACTTCGTGCAGATCGTGCAGAAGCGTCAGGGGCTTTACATCGCCTGCCTTGAGGAGATATCCTACCGCATGGGCTACATAAACCGCGCGCAGCTTCTCGCACTGGCGGAGCCCATGCTTAAAACGGACTACGGCCAGTATCTCAGACGGGTCGCGGAGGAGGAAATATGAAAAGAATTCTTGTTACGGGCGGCGCGGGCTTCATCGGCTCCAACTTCGTGCAGTACATTCTGCGGGAGAAGCAGGATATCGAGCTTCTTGTGAATCTCGACCTGCTCACCTACGCGGGCAACCTTGAAAATCTTCTGCCAGTGCAGGACGATAAGCGCTATCGCTTTGTCCACGGCGACATACGCGACAAGCAGCTTGTGGAGGATATATTCGCAAAGTACGAGTTTGACACCGTGGTGCACTTCGCGGCCGAGTCGCACGTTGACCGCAGCATACTTGAGCCGGAGCTTTTCCTCACCACGAACATCGTCGGCACGCAGACGCTTCTGGACGCCGCCAAGCGGCACTGGAAGCTCGCCCCGGACGACAAGTATTCGCGCGAGTATAAGGACGGCGTCGTTTATCTCCAGGTCTCGACCGACGAGGTATACGGCGCGCTGGGCAAGGAGGGCATGTTCACCGAGACCACGCCCATTGCCCCGAACTCCCCCTATTCCGCGTCCAAGGCGGGGGCTGACCTCGTCGTGCGCGCGTATCACAACACCTACGGCATGCCCGTGAACATCACGCGCTGCTCAAATAACTACGGGCCGTATCAGTTCCCCGAAAAGCTCATCCCGCTCATGCTGCACAACGCCGAAAACGACAAGGCGCTGCCCGTCTACGGCGACGGGATGCAGGTGCGCGACTGGCTGCACGTGCACGACCACTGCGCGGCGATACGCACGGTGCTTGAAAAGGGCGTGCGCGGCGAGGTGTACAACATCGGCGGCAACAATGAGCGCGCCAATATCGAGATTGTCCGCCTCATCCTGTCGGAGCTGGGCAAAAGCGAAAGCCTCATCCGCCACGTGCAGGACCGCCCCGGCCACGACAGGCGCTACGCCATCGACAATACGAAGATCACCACAACGCTCGGCTGGGCGCCGGAATACACCTTCCAGCGCGGCATGCATGAGACAATCCGGTGGTATCTTGAAAATCAAAGCTGGGTGGAGCATGTCATATCCGGCGACTATCTCGATTATTACAGCAAAATGTACGCAAACGCGTGACATCGCGCTTCGCGCAGACCCGTCTGGGGAGCTTCTGCGAAGTGATCCCTAGACACTGGGGAAAATTTGAAGTATAAATTGTTCAGCAAAAGGGCTTGTTGTCTGTGTGAAGCAGACAGCAAGCCCTTCTGTTTATATTTAATTCCGCAGCTTTATGGACAAGATAGCCATCAATCTCCCATTCAGTCTCAGCCCCTCACGCCTCTATTCTCAGCGCGGAACCGGCGGCGGTTTTGGTCACGACGACCTTTTTGTCTATGCGCTCCTTAAGCTCCGCCATGTGGGATATCACGCCGACGAGCCGCCGCCCGCCCGCGAGGCGCGTCAGAAGCTCCATCGCCTGCCGCAATGAATTTTCATCCAGCGTGCCGAAGCCCTCGTCTATGAACATCGCGTCAAGGCGCACGCCGCCGCTTCGGCTCTGCACCGTGTCCGCAAGTCCCAGCGCCAGCGCCAGCGACGCCATGAAGGACTCCCCGCCGGAAAGCGTCGATACGTCGCGCCACAGCCCGGTGCTTCTGTCCAGCACGTCCAGATCCAGCCCCGCCTGAGAGCGCATGTTGCGCGCCTCCTCCTTCACGCGCAGCACGAACATCCCGTCCGTCAGCACCGTCAGGCGCTTGTTCGCCGCGGCGATGACCTGCTTGAAGTAATACTGCTGCACATAGGTCTCAAAGGATATCTTCACGCGGCGGCTGACCTGCCCGGACACGGTGTCGTAAACCTCCTTCACGACGGCCCAGCGCCGCTGTGCCTCCGCCCGGCGGGCGGAAAGCTCTCTTATCCGCGCAATCGCTTCCTCATCCGCGGCCGCGGCGCTCTTCATCGCCGCGGCGGCCTCTCCGGCTGCACGGCTCGCCCTCTGGGCCGCGGCTGCGGTCTCTTCAAGCGCTTCCAGCTCCGCGCGTTCCGCCCCGGTGAGCTTTTCCGTCAGCGCCTCCAGCCTGTCCGTAAGCGAGCGCAGTCTTTCCCGCCGCGCGCGAAGCTGTGCGTCCAGCGCGTCCATGTCGCGCGCGGGCATCTTCGCCCGCTCATATTCCTCCGCCCCGGCAAAGCCAAGCGCAGAAAGCCCCGCGGCAAATTCCGCCTGCTGCGCCTCCAGCGCCGCTTCTATGTCCGCGCGCCGCTTTTCCGCATTCTCCAGCGCCGCCTTTGCGCGCGAAAGCGCGGCAAGGGCGGCTTCGCTTTCCGCGCGGGCGCGCTTCGCCGCGGCCTCGCGGCGCTGTATCTCCGCTCTTGTGTGCGCGCATTCGCCCTCAAGCTCCTGCGCGCTCTCGCCGCCGGTAAAGCCCAATGCTTCAAGCCGCCCCTTCGCCGCTTCCAGCTCTGCCTGCCGCTTCGCGGCCTCGGCCGCGGCGGCGTGCACGCGCGACTCCGCCCTGCGGCGTTCGCCGTCGGCGCGTTCAAGCTGTTCCTTCGTCGCGGGTTCATATGCCGGGCACGCGGGCGCGGGGTGCACAGTTGAGCCGCAGACAGGGCAGGGCTGCCCTTCCTTTAATTCCGCCGCCAGCAGTCCCGCCTGAGAGGCGTAAAACCGCTCCTTCACGGCGGTGTACTCCGCGTCGCGCCTGCGGCTCTCCTCAAGGCACAGCTTCGCCGCCTCGCGCTGTGCTTCCAGCGCCGTGGCCCCCGCCGCCGCGTTCATCAGCAGCGGTATTGCCTCCGCCATGCGGCGCAGGCCGTCCTTGAGCGATTCCGCGCCCTCCAGCTCCTTTTCCGCCGACGCGCGGCGCGCGGCCCATTCCTCCTGCGCCGCCTCGCCTTTTTTCAGCGCCTGCTCCGCGGCGGAAAGCTGCGCGGCGTTCTCCGCGCTCTCTGCCGTCCACTTTTTCAAAAGCGCCTCCGCCCCGGCAAGCCGGGCGGCGCACCGGGCGTGCGTAAGCTTTTCCTCCTGTGCCGCCGTGGCCTCGCCGCTGGCGTTCATTTTTTCAAGCTCGCGGGCAAGCTTATCCCGCTCGTCAAGCTCCCGGTTCGTGTGCCGCGCCTCGGCAAGCTGCGCGCTTAAAAGCGCGGCGCGCTGTTCGCCCTGCGCCGCCGCGGCCATGGCCGCGTCAAGCCTCTCCCGCCGCGCGCGAAGCCGCTCCTCAAGAAGCTCCGGCAGCTTGTCCATACGGCGCACATCCGTGCGCAGTTCACGCAGCTCCTTTGCGCGGGCAAAGTCCATGTCGTCCTTCAGGCGGGCAAGCTCGGCCTCGGAAAGCGCGTTTATGCGCTCCACCGCCTGCGCACACTCGCCGTTCATATCCTTCAGGCGCTGCTGTATCCCGGCGAAGACCTCCGTGTCGAAAAGCTTCTGGAAAAGGCGCTTTCTGTCCTCGCTCTTGGCGTTGAGTATCTTCAAAAAATCGCCCTGCGCGATCATCACCGTCTGGGCAAACTGACTGCGGCTGAGTCCGGTCAGCTCTCCCACGCGGGCATTGACGGCGTCTATGCGCGTTATAAGCTCGCCAGTTTCGGCGCATTCAAACTCGGCATAGGCCGCCTGCTTCGTCGTTCCCTCCCCGCGCAGCTTCCTGCGCTCGTACTCGGGCGCTCTTTTTATCCTGTACTCACGCCCGCGGTGCTCGAAGAAGAACTCCACATAGGTCTCCGCCTCCGCCGCGGCATAGTCGGAGCGGAAGGACCGCGCCGCGCGCCTTTCCGCGCCGCCGGAGGCCTCCCCGTACAGTGCGAAGCTTATCGCGTCAAATATCGTCGTCTTGCCCGCGCCGGTGTCGCCCGTGATAAGGAACACGCCCTCGCTTCCGAGCTTGCCGAAGTCAAGCTGCGTCACGCCCGCATACGGGCCGAAGGCCGACATTGTCAAGCTGAGCGGCTTCATTCCTCCGCGCCCCCTTCCTCGCGCAGTATCTGCCGCAGGAGGCCGAGCTGCTCCTCCGCCGGCTGTGCGCCGTTATTCTGCAAAGCATAGAAGTCGCAAAACAGCTCCTCCACGCTTTTGGTCTCCACATCCTGCTGTACTATCTCCTGTTCATCCTCCGCCGTCTTGGAGTTTTTCACGCCGAAGCGCAGCATGTTCGGGAACACCGTTGACAGCGTCACGCGCGCATCCGGCGGCACAAGCTCGTCGCGCAGCGTGATGTGCACATAGTCCTCCGAGTACGGCGCGGCCATCAGCTCCTCCATGTACCCCTCGACCTCGCGCAGCTCGTGCAGCGGTGTGAGCGGCACGGTCTTTATCTGCACGCTGCCCTTTTCGCCCATGTCCACCACGGTCACGCTCTTTTTGTGCGCCGCCTCGGAAAAGGAGTATTTCAGCGGCGACCCGGCATAGCGCACCGTGTCGCGCCCCACGCGCTGCGCGCGGTGGATGTGCCCCATCGCCACATAGTCAAAGCCGTCGAAAAGCCGCCCGTCCACGCATTCAAGCCCACCGGCGTACAGCTCCTCCGAGCCGCTCTCCTGCGCCCCGGTGACGAACTGGTGGCACACCAGCACATTGCGCGCGCCGCCGTCCAGCGGCGAATGGCGCAGAACGGCCGCCACGGCGTCCTGACAGGTCTCTATCTCCTCATCAGGAAAGCAGCGCCTGACACTTACCGGCTTTACGAAAGGCAGAAGGCTCACGACGATGCGGCCGTGCTCATCCCCCAGCTCCACTTTTTGCAGCGTGCCCGTGAACTCCTCGCTGACGTACACGCCCCGCGCGCGGACAAGCGCCGACAGATACGACACGCGCCGCGCGGAATCGTGGTTGCCGCTTATCGCCAGCACTGCCGTTCCGTCCTCCGCCAGCGCCGTGACAAAGTCGTTGAAGGCGCTCATCGCCTCGGCCTGCGGCGAGCTGCTTTGATATATGTCCCCTGCGATGATCACGGCCTGCGCCCGCTCCTCGCGCGCGATGCGCCGTATCTCGCCGAGTATGTACACCTGATCCTCTATCAGCGGCACATCGTTCAGCCGCTTGCCGAGGTGCAGGTCCGCCGTGTGTATGAATCTCATTCGCTCTCCCCCGCTTGCACTTTTTTCTTATTTATTGTAGTATAGCATAGGCGGCGGAGAATTTACACTCAATTCATCCGTTTCCGCTTTTTTGTGATATCATATTTCCCCTGACTTTAATTAAGATCTATATATAGAGAGTGCGCTTTTATATGAATACATGTCCATACTGCGGCACAGCGCTGACGCGTGGGGGCGTCTGTCCCCTGTGCGGTGCCGCGGTCTCCGATGAAGAAACTGAATATGTCTCCGTCGCGGTCACGCTCTCGCCAAGCGAGGCGCGCCGCGGCTGTATGCGCACGCTGCGCTATCCCGGCGCGCCGGAGCCTATGCCGGTGGAGCTTCCCGGCGGGCTTTCGGACGGAGACGCGCTTTTCGTGGACGGGGCGCGCTTTTATGAAAATTACGGCGACATCGTCGAAAGGCCGCTGAGGCTCGTCGTGCGCGTGCAGAAGCCGCGGCGGCGCGGATATGGGGCCGTGGCGGCGCTGCTGTTCGTCGCGGCGGCAGCGCTGGGCGTGCTGCTGGTGTTCTTCGCACGCGATCTGCGCGGTGCGCGGCAAGACGATGAAACGCCCGTGACGCCTGCGCCCGTGGTCGAGACTGCCGCACCCGAGACCGAACCGCCGGAGCCGACGCCCGAGCCGCTCAGCGCGGTGCAGCAGCGCGCACGGGAGCTTATCCCGCATTTTGAGCTGCGCTATTACCTCGGTCAGCTCGACGACAGGCTTCTTGAAAACTTCTGCACGCTTTATGAGGCCGTGGACAGCTTTGAGACCCAGTGCACCTTCCCGCAGACGCTTTCAAGGGATGAGCTTTCCAATCTCATGCTGCTGCTCTCCTATGAGTGCCCGGAGCTTCTTCAATTCTCCACCGCGACGGAGATCACGTTTTATACCGACTCAGATGGCCGCGTCGTCTCCACACAGCTTCCCTTAACCATGACGAGAGCGCAGTACGACGCGGAGTACAGGGTCTGCGCTGGCGTCGCCGCCGCCGTGGCGCAGAAGGCAAACGGCCTTTCCGAATATGAAAAGGAGCTTGTCGCCTATAACTATATCGCATCCAACTGCTTTTACAATTACGACGCGCCCAATGCAAGCTCCGCTTACGGCGCGCTGGGCGACCGGTCGGCCAAGTGCGACGGGATAAGCCTCGCCATGAAGTGGCTGTGCGAGGAGATGGGTATCTCCTGCATGGTCATGGCGGGCAACGCGCCGGGCAACCCCATCGGCCACGCGTGGAACGTCGTGTGCATCGACGGAACGTATTATGACCTTGACGTGACGAACGACGTCAACTCCGCCGACCGCGATTATAACTACTACGGCGCGTTCAACGTCTCCCGCCGCTGGATACGCAATAAATATACGGAAAGCGTCTCTTTCTCCGGCTTCCTCATCGTTCCGGGCAGTGAGAGCATGAATATGAGCTATCACGCGCTGAACGGCTCATTCGTCACGGCCGGAACCCCGGCGGAGGAGCTGCTTTACCGCCAGCTCGACGCGCTCGACAGCAGCGACGCCGTGCTTCTGCAATTTGAAAGCTGGGATGAGTACACCGCCTTCATAAACGACATCAACGGCATCATGGGCCGCTGGAGCGGGCTTTCAAAGGGCAGCTTCAACTACTCGCTCTCCCATCTGGACGAGTTCCAGGTCTGCCGCATAAGCGTGACGTACTTATGACCGCCGCGCCGCTTTCCGCACGTGCCGCCGCGAATGCCGTCTGCATTTCGCGGCGGCTTTTCACGCCCTTCGTTTGTGCATATTTTCACACAGAATTTTAATTATTGGGGCTTGTTTTGCGCATGAAGCTGTGCTATAACAATAGCTCCGCCGGGATAGGCCCCCGGCGGAGCTCAGCTTGTCGGAAAAAGCCTCGCAGAGTTTCGCGTCCGCAGACGCGAAAGCAATACAATTCGTTTTCTGCCGCGACATGTGCGTGGCGGAAAACACTTTGCGCGGAGTGAGCGTCGAATTGTCCGCTATCAGCGGACAACTGAGGCGCAGAGCGCAGCGAAGCTTTCTCGAAAAAGTGGCAAAGCCACTTTTTCGACAGTCTCGGCGGAGCTATCTGTGATGACAGGAGGCCGCGGAATGCGCAGGAACGCGAAGGGCCATGCCCATGCCGTAAAAATGACCACAGGCTCGCTGTGGAAAAACATACTCTTTTTCAGTCTGCCGCTGATGCTGTCGCAGCTTCTTGAGGTCCTTTTCAACCTCAGCGACGTCGCCGTGGCGGGCAAGTTCGCCGATTACAAGGCGCTGGGCGCTGTCGGCTCGACGACGCTGCTGGTCTCGTTGTTCACGGGCTTTCTCATCGGCATGGGCAGCGGCGTCAATGTGTGCGTGGCGCACAGGCTCGGCGCGGGCAGCGAAAAGGGCGCGGCCGTCACAATCCATTCCTCTTTCGTCATCTGCACCGTCACCGGCCTTGTGCTGGGCGCGGCAGGCATCGCCTTTGCGCAGCCGCTGCTTTCCCTGCTGCACACGAAGGAGGAGCTTATCGGCGGCGCGGTGCTGTATCTGAAAATATACTCCCTCGGTATGCCCGCCATGGCGATATATAACTTCGGCAACGGCGTGCTGAGCGCCTGCGGGGAGACGAAGCGCCCCCTGCTGTATCTGACCGTCGCCGGGGTGCTGAACGTTATCCTCAACCTGTTTTTCGTCATCGTCTGCCGCATGGCGGCGGACGGCGTCGCTATTGCCAGCGTCATCTCCCAGTATCTTTCCGCCGTGCTCATCGTGCGGCATCTGCTGTGCCGCCGCGACGCCTGCCGTCTGCACCTCTCGCGCGGCTATCTTGACCGGCGCGCGTGTGAAAACGTGCTGTCGCTGGGCATCCCCTCCGGCCTGCAAAACGCCATTTTTGCCATCGCCAATCTCTTCGTGCAGACGGGCGTCAACTCCTTTGACGCCGTGCTCGTCTCCGGCAACTCCGCCGCGGCGAACGCCGACACCATCATCTTCAACGTCATGGCCGCGTTCCACACAGGCTGCGCCAGCTTCATCAGCCAGAACCTCGGCGCGGGGAACCGTGACCGCGTACTGAAAAGCTATTTTGTCGGCCTTACGTATTCCTTCGCGGCGGGCGCGCTGCTCGGCGGGCTGCTGCTCGTGTTCGGGCGCGAATTTCTCTCCCTCTTCGCAAATGAGGCAGAGGTCGTCGAGGCCGGGATGGAGCGGCTTCGCATAATGGGCTGGTCGTACCCCATCTCCGCGTTTATGGACTGCACCATCGCCGCCTCGCGCGGCCTCGGGAAGAGCGTCGTGCCGACGGTCATTGTGATCCTCGGCTCCTGCGTTTTCCGCGTCGTGTGGGTGTACACTATTTTTGCCTACTTCGGCACTATCACGTCGCTCTATCTGCTCTACAGCTTCTCGTGGACGATAACCGCCGCCGCGGAGATCATCTATTTCCGCCGCAGCTACAAGCGCCTTTCCCCCGCAGCCAGCGCGCTTCCGGCATAGAAAAAGCCCCTCCGGATGGAGGGGTGTCCGTAAAACAGTTAATCCTCCGTATGGCTTAGACCATGCGGAGGATTTG
>URPU01000063.1 GCA_900549865.1 uncultured Eubacteriales bacterium | reverse complement strand
CGAGCCCACGTCGCAGCCGCCAAAGTATTTCATTATGTACGCCTCCAAAAATTATTTTTATACATTGTGCCTGCCGCGCAAGCCGCGGCAGGCTTGAGAGCATTAAAAGGGTCTATGCCGCGCTGCAATTACATGCAGACTTCGTCGTCAAACTCGACGAGGGAAGGATCAACAGGCTCTGCGCGCATAACGGTGCGCATATACTCGCTGACCTTGTCGCGCATGGTGCGGCGGGAAACGGTACGCGGATCCATAAGGTCATGCTCGACCCAGATGAGGTCGTAGCCGCGCTCACGGCCCTGATCGTCGAGAACGCCCTGAACGGTCGCCATGTTCTTGCAGGCAACGTTCTGGTACATGATGATGAGCTTGGCGTTCCAGTCTTCGCACTGCTTCCACAGCTCATCGACGACGTTCTGGTAACCGCCGTTGGTGTGGCGGCGCATGACCATACGCTCGTACAGGCGGGCGAGGTCGCGCATTGCCTCTTCCTTATCCTCGGTCTCGAGGTGCTTGGTGAAGTTGAGGGATTCCATCTCGACCAGGACGTTAACGCCCCAGCAGTTGGCCAGCCAGTTGGAGAAGTTGGCATAGTAGTGCGCCGGGCAGGACCACACGATAGCGCGGTACTTCATCTTGCCGGGCCATGCCTCTTCCTTGTTCTCGTAGGCCTTCATGAGGATGTCGTTGACCTTCTTCATGGTCTTCTCTACGCGGGGATCGGCGCCGCCGTCCATCTCGTAGTTCCACTTGCGGAACAGCTCGTAGCACGGGCCGAGAAGCTGGGGGTAAGCACTCTTGTTGACTTCCCACTTCTGAAGCTCGTAGTCCGTCTCCATGTTGAAGCGCTTGATCTGCTTGAAGTAGGCATCCCAGCTCCACTTCGCGCCGGTTCTCTCTTCGATGAACTTGATGCAGGCCTTGATGTCCTCAGCGCCCATCTGGACGGTCTCCTCATCCATATAGCGGACGGGGAAGCACAGGTGGAACACGGGAACATTGGGGAAGCGGCGGGAGTAGTAGGACGAAGCCATGGTGGAGCCGTCGCACGGCATGGAGGAGGAGAGGAAGCAGGAGCCCATGTGAGGCAGGGAGTCGGTGACGAGCGCGCCGCACTCGGAAGAGGGAACGGGGCAGCAGTCAGCCGGCAGGCCGTAGGACTCGACAGCGTCGATGTAGGGCACGCAGGTGAGCTGGTCTATCTCGGAGACGAGGAACACCGCGAGAAGCTGATGGGGGAAGCCGTACAGGTCGGGGAAGCCGGCCATGATCTGGCCCATGGTCATCTCGTCGAACAGGACGGTCCTCTGGTTGAGGGCACCGCTGTTGCCGTTCTTGGTGTCGCACTTGGCGGAGAGAACGAGGTTCTCCGCAACGTAGCGGAACACATCGTATATGAGCAGATGGCTCATACGCAGGTTGGAGCCGCGCAGACCCATGATGTTCTTGTCCATGAAGCCATGGCAGCAGAAGTAGGAGATCATCCAGCGGTACCACAGCGCGCTGTTGAGCGCGGGGATGAGGTCCTTGGAGAAGGTCATGAGGAGCATGCCCCACATACGCGCCCACTCATAGAAGTCGTATGCGGTGTCCTTTATGCCGCGCCACTCACGGCGCACGGTGGCCATGGCGCCCTTTGCGTACAGGCGGCCGAGGCTGCGCTCACCGTTGAGGATGCGGTCCTTCTTGCCCTCTGCATCGAGAGCCATGAAGTCCTTATATTCGCCCTTTATACGCTCGCCGTCCGCCTTGAGGGTATCGACCCAGCCCTGACCAAAGGCTTTCCAGTCGGTCGCTTTGAGCATGTCCCAGAAGATGCCGCCGACTTCAAGCAGATTTTCCTTCTGCTTGTCCCAGTTCATCTCGTCTTTGGCCTTCCAAAACTCGGGATTCGGGTACTGTATCTTTTCCTTTTTAGCCATTATTCTTTGCCCTCCTCTTTGTGGATGCGTTTGATCTCAAGGGATTCAACAAAGGCCTGGACACGGGTGCGCAGCTGGCCGGAGTTGCCGTTGTTGTAAAGTCTGTCGATGGACAGGACGGGCCAGCCGTATTCGTCGTGCATGATGTGGGAAACGAGCGCGCGCTCGAATCCCCAGTAGTCGCAGTACTTCATCTGCTCATAGATGATGCCTTCCGCGTTGAACTCCTTCGCCAGACGGTCGGCCGTCTCACGGCGCTGGTGCACCTTCTCGTCGGCTATGTAGCGGGCACACTCGGAATGCTCCATCACGTGCAGGCAGATCTGACGCAGCGCGTCCTCATCGTCCTTAAGCTCGATGACTTCGCGGCCCGGAGTGGAGCCGAAGCAGTAACGGTCGGACACGACCAGCGCGCCACAGCCCTCGATGAGCTTGGTGAGCTGGGGGTCGTCTATCTCGGAGCCGACTATCGCAACGCGGGCGCGGAAAGCGGGCTTCTTGTCGGGCTTGCGCTTTTTCAGCTCTTCCAGAGTCTCGCGCAGCTTCGGCAGGATGAGCGCCTTGGGGCAGGTGTAGGTGACGAGGTTGAGGACGTGGAACTCATAGCCGGTGATGACCGGGTTCTCGGCCTTGCGCATCTCGCCGATCTCGGAGATGATGCGGCAGACCTCGTTATGCTCCTCAACAGCCTTGCGGATGGCGGCGTCGGAGGTGTCAACGCCGAAGGTCTCGGTCAGTCTGTCAAGCACGCGCAGGCGCATCTGCTTGACATAGGAGTCGAGGGTGTAGTCGGTGATCTTGTAGGGGATGTCGCAGTGGGTGACGAAGAAATTGGGCTTCTCATTGATGTTGAGGATCTCAAAGTGTTCCATGGCGCGGTTCATCATGGAGCACGCGTCCACGCCTATCACGGCGTCGAGGAACTGATAGCCGCCCTCTATGCCGCGCTCGACCAGCGCCCTTGCGAACTCGCAGGTGTAGTTGGACATGTAGTAGGTTGCGATGTCGATGGAGCCCGTGTTGGGAGCGCGCAGACGCACGGAGAAGCAGTTGCCGACGTTCAGCAGTGCCTCGGGAACATGGTAGCAGGTGTAGCCGAGAGCTATGCCGCCGTCGGCCTGCGCCTGTTTCACCAGTTCATTGTCAGCGTTCTCAAGCAGGCTTTCAAAGTAGATCAGATGCTTAAGATCTTTCAAATGTTACACCTCTTCTTTAAAGAATTTCTATTTTCTGGAGTGCTTCCTTCACTCCCTTGAGCATTACGGAATCCGCAGGCAGCTCAAGAACACTTCTGCCCTTGATGTCATTCGCGGCGAATGTGCTGTCTGCCGGGATATACGCGAGAACTTCCACGCCCGGAACATTTATCATGTCCTTAAGCTCGGGATTGGTCATGCGGTTGACGATGCAGCCGATCTTTTCATAGCTGATAAGCTCGTCCGCCACGCCCTTGATGGTTTCCAGAACCTGTTCGCCCTTCTTGCTCTGATCGGTTATCAGCAGCAGGTGCGTGACCTTTTCCATCACGCGGCGCTGGATCTGCTCGATCCCGGCCTCGCCGTCGATAACGACGTAATCAAAGCTGTTGGCGAGAATTCCGATCACTTCCTTAAGGTAGGAATTTACCTTGCAGTAGCAGCCGGAGCTCTCCGGACGGCCAATCGCCAGAAAAGCGAAGCCAGGCATCTCCACCAGCGCGTCAAATATCCTGAAGCGCGCCTCAGAGAGAAGCTCAAGCGCTTCCTTGGTGTCGCCGTTTTCAACGCTGTCAACGATACTCATCCGGATATCGTCCAGCGTCAGCTTAACGTCCACGCCAAGAGCAACGGACAGACCGACGGCGGGATCTGCGTCTATGGCGAGTATCCTCTTGTCCGGGTATTTTTCAACGAGCAGCCTCACTATAGAAGCGGAGATGGACGTTTTGCCCACGCCGCCCTTGCCTGCGACCGTGATTATCTTGGCCTTATTTTCCATGTGCGTCCCCCCTTTAAAATACGCATAGTACTGCCTATGTCTTTATCGTCGATATTTTATCACAGTGGTTTAAAATATGCAAGATAAACACTAAAAAAATGTGTGAAAGCATGTTTTTTGGATAAAATAATTGAATTAATCCCTCGTTTGTTATTTTATTGTTTAGACAAATCCGTTTTTAACGTATGATTAGAGACGTTAAACCGTGCGCGTAGCAGCCTTTTTGTGTAAATTGGCGCGTCGGAATTTCCATCTGCGATGCGCTTTAAGACGGACTTCCCCGCTCTTGTCAAGGTCAGGCGCGCTGTGATAAAATACCGGTAAATTTACTGTGAGCGCCCGGCGGTGGAACCGCCAAGCGGCGCGCGGAGAATATCATGGACATTGCAGAGAAAGAAAGCTCTTTAAATCTAATACGGTACGTATTCGTTTTCATCTCGGCCGCGCTGGTGCTGATCCTGCTCCCGGGCGCGGCAGCGCGGTTTGCATCGGCGACAGTTATCGCCGCGGGCGTGGGGCTTCTTGTGCGCCGCGGCAGACGCGGGCACGGCATCACCTGTGACCGCGCGGCGGCAGTCATCGGCGCGCTGCTTTTCATATGGCAGCTTCTGTGCGCGTACAACATCGCCTTTGAGACGGGCTGGGATGCGGGTCACATCGCCGACGCTGTGAAAGCATATGTCTGCGAATACAGAAACGACATGACGAGCTACTACGACTATCAGAGCTATCCGAACAACCTGCTCATCACTTTTTTAGAGATATTCACCTTACGCGTCTGCCGCGCGCTTGGCATCAGCACAAGACTGTCGCCCATGCCGGGGATGGTGCTGATAAACTGCGCCGTCAACACGCTTGCCTGCGCGCTGGTATACATGACGGCGAAGCTGTACGTTGATGAAAAATACGCGCTGTGCGGCTACATCGCCGCGGTGCTGCTGTTCGGGATTTCCCCGTGGACGGTGATATATTATTCCGATGCGCTGTGCCTCGCCGTGCCGCTGGCGTGCTTCTATCTATATGCAAAGCCCGTGTCCGGCCGGGCGCGGCGGCGCGTCAGATACGCCGGGTGCATCGTGCTGGGCTGTGTATCGTACTTCATAAAGCCGCAGTGCCTTATAGTGCTCATCGCCATATTCTGCTGCGAGCTTATACGAACGCGCAGTCTGCGGCGATTCGCCGCGCTGGCGCTGGCCGCAGTGCTGGCGGGGCTGACCTTCGCCGGAACACAGGCGTTGATCGACGCCGGGCGGCGCAGCATCGGCTTTTCCCTCGACCCGGAGCGCAAATACGGTGCGGCACACTTTTTGATGATGGGGCTGAACGAGGAGACCGGCGGCGTATACTCCGCCGAGGACGTGTGGTACTCCTCCACCTTCGCCACGGCGGCGGAGCGCACAGCGGGCAACCTTGAGAAATGCCGGGAACGGCTGGACGAGTTCGGCGCGGCGGGGCTTGCGCGCCACCTGTACAGGAAAATGCGCATCGTCTACGGCGACGGGACCTTCGCGTGGGGCGCGGAGGGCGCGTTCTACCGCGCTGTGCCGGAGCCGCCGAACACGTCGCTGTCGCCGCTGCTGCGTTCTGTTTTCTACAACTCCGGCAGTAACTACCGGTACTTTTCCGCGTTTGAGCAGCTTTTATGGGCCGGTGTGCTGCTGGTGAGCCTCTTCTCCGCATTCTGCGCTGGTTGCAGGAAGAAAGGAAGCGCATCCGCCCTGTGGCTGGCTCTGCTGGGCATTGCGGCGTATGAACTGCTTTTCGAGGCGCGGGCGCGGTATCTGTACATATACGCGCCGGTGTTCTGCACGGCGGCGGCCGCCGGGCTTGAGGCCTGCGGCGGGATGCTGTCCGGCCTCTGGATGAGGCGGAAAGCGCACAGCGGAACGAAGTAATACAACGAGATACTTTAAGCGGCGCGCTGTTTTTTCAGCGCGCCGCTTGGAATTCAGTTCAGTATATACACACCGATGTTGAGATACCCGGCAAAGCCCGTCCATGCGAGATACGGCAGCATGAGATACCCGGCGCGCCTGTCGATGTGGCTGAACAGCACCGTGCTTATCAGTATCAGCGTCCACATGCCGAGAAGCCACACAAAAGCCGTGAGGTACATTTCAAGGCCGAAGAATATTATCGACCAGAAGAAATTCATGCCGAGCTGTACGGCATAAAAGGTCAGCGCGCGGCTTTTGCGTACTTTCGATGCGTCCGAGGCGAACACGAGGTAGCTCGCCGTGCCCATGAGTATATAAAGCACCGTCCACGCCGCAGGAAACAGCCAGTCCGGCGGAGAGAGCGGCGGCTTGCGCATAAGCTTGAAAAGCTCCATGCCCTCCTTCGTCAGCATGGCGGAAAGTCCGCCCAATGCGAGCGGGAGCAATATCGCGGCGGCCAGCGGCCACGGTCTAACACGCTTTTTTTGCATAGAAATCATCACCCGTCATAGTGTATGACGGGTGATGCGTTTATATTCGGTCTCCGCGCCGCGGGCGGGTCAGGTCTGTTTCACGCCGGCGGCGGTTCTATTTGCTCTTCCGCGGCGCATATATGTCATATCGGCTGACATATTACGACGCATCGTCGATTTTTATGCAAACATTTTTGTTCAATTGTCTAAGTAATTTCAGCATTGCGCACAAAAATTTTTACCATTTTTGGACAAAGGCGCTAAAGTTGTCAGTTCAAGTTGACTTTGAATGTAGTAGTTGTTACACTAATCACAGACATATCCTGTATATTAACACGAAAAGAGGGGTCCCATTGAGAGATCTTAAGCATCTGCTCTTTTTTGAAAACCTGCTGCGGCAGGCGAACAACGAACTGGTGCAGCAGGCATGTGCCGAGGGGCGGCACGCCATCGCCTACAACTGCTCGTACATTCCGGAGGTGCTGCTGGATGTGGAGGGCTGCTTCGGCATACGTCTGCGCGCGCCCGGCTGCACGAATCCCGACCTCGCCACATATTATATGACGAACCGCTCCTGCCCGTATTCCAAGAGCATTCTTGAACGCGCCTTTGAGGGCGGCTATAATTTTATAGACGCACTGATGGGGCAGGAATGCTGCACGACCATGAACCGCATGGAGCAGTACTTCGGCTACTGCAAGCTCATCCCGAAGGAGAAGTTCTTCACCAGCTTCATCGACATGCCGCTGAAAAAGACGGAGTGGCATGCCGGGTACTACCGCCGCCAGATAGAAAAGAAGATAATAGAGCCGCTGGGGCGCGTGTACGGCGTCGATTTTTCCGAGGAGAAGCTGCGCGCCGCCATAGACATGCACAACGAGGTGTGCCGCATCATCACCGAGCTGGGCAATTTCCGCAAGCTGGACGATCCGCCCATCACGGGCTATGAGTTCCACGTTATCCAGCTCGTCACGCTCACCTGCCCGAAGGATCTTATCCTCCCCTACCTGCGCGAGACGCTGGAGGAGGTGCGCACGCGTGAGCCGGAGGGAAAGCCCTTCTACCGCGCGCGTGTGATGGTCGTCGGCTCGGAGATAGACGACCCGGATTTCACGAAGCTTCTGGAGGGCTGCGGTGCGTTCGTCGTGGCGGACAGATACTGCTTCGGCTCCATCCCCGGCAGGGAGGAGATAAGCGTCAAGCCCGGCGAGGACGCGCTGGAGGCCATTGCAAACGCATACATATATTCCAACCAGTGCCCGCGCGCGATGGGCGCGGAAAACATCGTGGCGCGCAAGAAGTATCTGTACAAGCTCGCCAAGGAGTACCGCGCGGACGGAATAATACTTGAGAACATGAAGTTCTGCGAATACTGGGGCTATGAGCGCGCGCAGGCTGCGCAGTGGCTGACGGAGGGCTTCGAGGTGCCGGAGACCTACCCCGTGTGCCAGATAGAGAAGGATTACACCAACGCCGCCACGGGTCAGCTTCGCACGAGGTTCCAGGCATTTGTGGAATCGCTTGAGATAAAGCGCATTCAGGCCGGCAAGTAAGGGAGGGTCACGACCATGTGGAAAAGAAAAGTAAGCTTGAAGGAACAGTACGGCACGCTCGGCCACTTTCTACGCGGCGATGAGCCCTGCCATTACATCGGGCAGCGCTACATTGAGGGCACGAACATATACGCCCGGCGCGAGTGGCGCGGCGTGAAGGACACGGGCTACGCCTTCGCCAGATGGCTCATCACCTGGGGCAAGATGGGCGGCCTTGTGCTGCGCGACCCCGTGCGCATGGTGAAGGCGTTCTGGAAGTACCGCTGGCTGAGCGCCTACCTCGTCTCCCCGTCGATGATAGACAAGTGGATCGAGGGCGACCGCGGCATGGCGCTGCGCGCAGACCTGACGGCCATCGACTGCATGATATCCGACTCCATAGAGACGCTGTGGAACGAGATACGCGCGGACAGGCGCTTCGGCGAGACGAAGTGGACGGACATCACCGTCGCGTTCGACTACACGCTGCCAAAGCACCTCATATACGGCTTCCCCGGCTGTTACGCCATCAACATGCAGCAGCACGCGGCGTTCATGCTGCCGCTGATGCGCAAGGAGCTGGGCTGCTACTACGTCGATCAGGCCGTGAGCTGCGGCATTCCGGGCGACATGTGCACCCTGCCGCTGGTGGAGGTCGGCGTCGCCGTGGAGGGCGAATACCCCGACATCGGCAACTTCTGGATGAGCACGAACAACCCCTGCGACGCGAACATGATGGACAACTCCGCGATGTACCGCGCGCTGTCCTCCAACGGGAAGAAGGCCGTGTTCGCGCTGACCTCGCCGCTTATGTATGACGACCCGACGACGAAGGAGCTTGGCGTGCACGAGATAGAGACGGCGATAGAATTCATGGAAAAGCAGTTCGGCCGCAAGTTCGACTGGGACGCCTTCATAAAGCACTGCGAGGCCACCAATCAGGTCAACCGCGACGAGACGGAGCGCTGGGACATCTACTGCCACACCTCCAACGGCTGCCTGAACGCCATCTGTCAGGGCATGTACCGCATATATTTCTATCAGCAGGGCGGCAACAAATACTTCGCCGAATCGTCGAAGAAGGTGCTGAAGATGTTCTACAAGTGCGTTGAGAAGAACATCAAGCCTTTCCCCAACACCCGCCACAGGGCGCTGGCGTGGAGCTGCGGCTCGACCTACTACTGCCACGGCGTCGGCTGGCTGTATAACTGCTGGGGCATCCTCGCCGTGATAAACATGGACTCCCTCACTGGGCACAACCTCATCGACACCGAGGACAAGGACACCATGCTGGAGGATCTGGCGGACTGGTATTCCCACACGCCAATGCGCACCCACACCGTCGGCGGCAACCGCCACCTTATGCAGATGTGGGAGACGGCGGAAAAGTTCAACTGCGACACCATCATCATGTACGACGATATCGGCTGCAAGGGCATGGCCGGTGCGCAGGGGCTGCTGGAGGAGGAGTTCAACAAGCACCGCGACAAATTCAACATAATCTGGATGCCGCATTCGCTGATGGACTGCCGCATCGTGCCCACGAACGAGGCGCGCAAGGCCGTCAACCAGTATATGACGAACGTGCTGCATGAGGATCCCGTCGATCCCACGCTTGTAGACTTTGACGACACTCTCGGCTGGTAAGCCGCACAACACAGGAACGGAGATGCAATATGAAAACTTTCTTTAAGATATTCGGCATATTTTCGGCAGTCCTCGGCGGGCTGTTCGCAGTGTACTATTTCAATCTTGACATGAAGCTGATGCGCTCGGTGGTGCTGCCCTTCCTTGACAAGCATTATGACAGCGTCAAGCGTGAGCATCTTATCTGATCGGAGGCGCGTCTCATGCAGAAGAACAAGAATATCACTCCCCGCGCGCTGACGCCGCAGGAAAAAATCGACCGCGAAAACGACGTTTACGACAGCTTCGCAAACTACCTCTGCTTCTGCTCAAAATGCCGCTATCTCGACAAGAGCAATATGTACCTCATGCGCGCCGAATCCCGCGTGAAAAAGCTCACCGAGGAGGGCGTAAAGTGCCCGGAATGCGGCGAGTGCGCGTGGATACTCGGCTATCCCCTCGGCACGACGACCGGCTTCGTGAAGTTCTGACCGGCGGGCGCGTTCGGCCGGTATTCAATTAGATAGTATACTGTCTTTCAAGGGCACCCGTACATGCGGGTGCCCTTGAGACTGTCGAAAAAGTGGCTTTGCCACTTTTTCGAGAAAGAACCGCTTCGTTCTGCGCCTCTGTTGTCCGCTGATAGCGGACAATTCGACGCTCACTCCGCGCAAAGTGTTTTCTGCCACGCACATGTCGCGGCAGAAAACGTATAATAATGCTTTCGCGTCTGCGGACGCGAAACTCTGCGAGGCTTTCTTTGACATGCTGAAGGGCACCCGTACATGCGGGTGCCCTTGGTTCGCCGTCCGTCGTGCGCCGCGCGCCGGACCGGGAAGAATATATAGCGGAAATATTAATTTATCTAAATATTCCTTGTCATAGTCCGCGCCTTGTGCTAAAATGTCCACGTATGTTAAATTGACATAATATGCTTTATGGCGTCATGATGCTTCGCAGTATCATGCAAATATCCCGGCGAGGTGAGATTCTATGAAAAAAGACGATAGATCCAAGGTTGAATATATTGACCGCGGCGAGGCCGAAAACCCGAAGGTCGAGCGCGAGGTAAAGCTGCGCAAGGCGAAAACGCGCAAGGTCATGCGTTTTCTGGACAGGCTTTTCGGATTTATGCTTGCAACGGTGCTCGTTATAGGCGTGGCCGGTCTGGGGCTTGTATACGTGCTTGAGCGCGGCCCGTCAGAGGCGCTGACCACGCTTTTTGTCAGCACCATGCAGGAAACGCGCCGCTTTGACTTCATGGCGAACATCTTCCTGACGGAGAATGAGGTCGCCGCAATGCGCGCCTCTCAGCAGGAGGGCACCGTGAAGGAGTTCAACTCCTCCCTTATCACCATTGCCAGCGCCGATTCCCCGAACGCGGCGGCCAGCACCGATTACCCCGAGGATGAGGACGGCGACGGCATCATTTTTGAGGAGATCAAGAGCAGCGGCTACACCGGCTATCTCATAACCGTGCTCGACCCCACGCGCGTATTTCTCGGAATGCCGGACACCTACGGCGGCGCAGGGCTGACGCTTGAAAACATGGTCAAGAAGTATGACGCTCTCGGCGGCATCAACGCCGGCGGCTTCCCTGACGACGGCGGCTCCGGCTCCGGCGGCAAGCCCGTCGGGCTGACGATATGTGACGGCGTATGCTACGGCGACTCCAACGGCGAAAGCGTGTTCGTCGGCTTTGACGACAAGGGGCTTATGTTCGTCGGCTACTTTGACGAGTGGTCCGCCGGGGTGAACAACATCCAGTTCGGCGCATCCTTCGGCCCAGTGCTTATAATGAACGGCGAGGCTGTCGATCCCGCCGCGCTGCCCAGCGGCGTCAACCCCCGCACGGCCATCGGCCAGCGCGCCGACGGCGCTGTGATGATGCTGGTCATCGACGGGCGTCAGGTTCACAGCATGGGCGCGACCTATGCCGACTGCATGAATATCATGCTCGACCACGGCGCGGTCAACGCGATAAACATGGACGGCGGCTCCTCCACCAGCATGTATTATAACGGCGCTTACGTCAATAAGTCGTCCGCGAAGACCGGCCCGCGTGAGCTGCCCACCGCGTTCCTTTTCAAGTAATTGCGAGGTAAGGCCAAATGTCTGATAAAAGAAAACGCAGCAAACTGATATATTGGGTGTGCCTTCTGGCGTACACCGTTGCGCTGGCCGCAATATGCCTGCTGGCGCTGAAGGCCGTGTGGAGCTTTGCCGAGCAGTATCAGGCGTCCATGCCGGAGCCTGTCGTTGAAAAATACATTGCCGGGCTCAACTCCGATCTGTTTGACGCCGGTGTTGCGGACACCATCGCCGCGATGCCGCATGAGGTGCAGACGGATGATGAGTGCCAGCAGGCCGTCCGCGATATCCTCAACGGTGAGATCACCTACGCCCGCACCGCGACCACCGAGGCCGATACGAACGCCTACGCCATATGCTGCAACGACAGCACCTTCGGCACGGTGTATCTCAAGCGCGACGAGACGAAGGATCGCAACTTCAAGGTCTACGGCAAGGAGATATCCCTCCCCTATGACCTGCGTCCGTGGGTGGTGAGCCGCGAGGAGTTTGATTTCACCGGGCTTTACACCTCCGTGCAGGTCACTATTCCTGAGTCCTACTCCGTGCAGCTCAACGGGCATACGCTGGGCAAGGAGTATATAACCGAAAGCGGCATTCACTACGACGTGCTGGAGAGCTACTACAGCATCAACCCCAATCTGCCCACGAAGGTCACCTACCGCTTTGACGACGTTATCGGCTATCTGGAGCCGGTCATATATGACGAGAACGGCAATGAGTTCACCGTTGACCCGGAGCAGGACGACTCGCAGTATATCAAGCCCTGCGACGACGCCACGGTGGAGCGCCTCAACAGCTTCTGCACAAAGTTCGTTGAAGAGTACACCAAGTACACCTCCGGCATTTACGGCACGGCCTCGTCCGGCGGGTATCAGAACGTGGCGCAGTACCTCGTCTCCGGCGGAGACCTTGACAAGCGTCTGCTCGAAACGCTGGACGGTTACTCTTGGGCACATACCAATAGCTACTCGCTCGACTCCTACACGTTCAACAACGCCATCAACATCGGCGAGGGCTACTACGTGTGCGACGTTACGACCGAGACGACCTCCGTCACCTCCGGCAACGGCGAGCAGCACGACACCAACAATCTCAAAATACTCGTTATAGACAACGCGGGCACGCTCAAGGTGTACTCGCTGATCTGAGGAGCGGACATGGACGAAAGAGAAAGCTGTCTTGAATCACTGGCAGTCATTCTGCCCTCGCTGAATCCGGACAAGAAGTTCCTCGGCGTTGTGGACGGGCTGGAGGAGCAGGGCTTCAAGCACATCGTCGTCGTGGACGACGGGAGCGACAGCGAGCATCAGGTCTATTTCGACAAAGCGCGTGAGGCGCACCCGGACATAACCGTGCTGCACCACGGCGTCAACCGCGGAAAGGGGCGCGGCCTCAAGACCGCCTTTGCATACGTGGATGAAAACCTGCCCGGCGTGAAGGGCGTCATCACCATCGACGGCGACGGGCAGCACCTTGTGGGCGATATCATCGCCTGCGGCGAGCGTATGCTGCGCGAGGGGGATAAGGTCGTGCTCGGCTGCCGGGACTTCAACGCCCCCGGCGTTCCGGCGCGAAGCGTCGCCGGGAACAAGACCACAGCGCGCCTTTTCCGGATATGCTACGGCATAAAGCTCTCCGACACGCAGACGGGGCTGCGCGCCATTCCGCGGCAGTATCTCAAGCCCTTCTGCGGCATCGAGGGGGAGCGCTTCGAATATGAGACGAACATGCTTCTGAACATGAAGCGCATGGGCATCGGCTTTGCCGAACAGCCCATCACCACCGTCTACGACCCGGAGGATTACAGCTCGCACTACGACGCAGTGAAGGATTCGTGGCGCATTTTCAAGGTGATGTTCAAGTTCCTTATGAGCTCTCTCGGCTCAACGGTGATAGATTTGACGGTGTTCTACCTCGTGATGCGCTTCTTCGGCGCTGCGGCCGGGAAATACGCGGAGCTGCTTTCAACTGTGGTGGCACGCGCGCTGTCGTCGTTTGCCAACTTCAACGCGAACAACGCCGTCGTATTTGAAAACCACAAGGGCTATAAGCGCGCGCTGCTGCGCTATTACTGCCTGTGCATCCCGCAGATGCTCGTCTCGGCGGGGCTTGTGACGCTGATAAACCATCTGCTTTCAAACTCGCTGCCGCTCGTGGCGACGCTGATAAAATTCGCCGTGGATATCTGCCTTTTCTTCATAAGCTATCAGATACAGCGCGAATGGGTATTCTCGCAGAAGAAGTGAATACATGTACATAAAATGCCACCCGCAAGCGGGTGGCATTTCAGCATGTCAAAGAAAGCCTCGCAGAGTTTCGCGTCCGCAGACGCGAAAGCA
>URPU01000062.1 GCA_900549865.1 uncultured Eubacteriales bacterium | reverse complement strand
GTGCGCGCTGCTCATCTACCGCCGCCGCGATATGGAGCGCGCGGGCGATGTGGTCGCGGTGCCGGTGCTCAAGCCCATATTCAAATACTGCATGACCTTCGGCTGCGCCCTTGTGCTGGCCGTGAGTCCGTCCTATATCGGTACGGGCACGATAAACGCCTCCGGTATGACGGCGGCGCTGACGGAGCTTGCGCTGCTGCTGGCGGGCGCGTTCGTGGGCTATTTCGCGGCGGAAATGCTGATGCAGAAAACGCTGCGCGTGTTCCGCGGGCACTGGTGCGGCTTCATCGTGTCGGGCGTTATCATCATCGCCCTGACGATGTCGGCGGAGCTTGACCTGACCGGGTATGAGCGCCGCACGCCCGCCGCCGGCGATGTGGAGTGGGTGCGTATATCGAATTACAGCGATGACGGCAGGCTCAGCACGCCGGAGAACATTGCCGCGTTCGTAGACTTCCACAGGGAGATCATTGCGAACAAGCCCGTCAACGAGGCGGCGGACGACCACAATGGCCTGACCTTTGAATACAGGCTGAAAAACGGGAAGATCATAACGCGCGCATACAATATTGCCGCTGATGCCATAGACATGGCCGACCCATACTCCAACATCCGCCGTCTGGGCGATGTGATGAACCTGCAGGAGGCGGTGGACTACCGCATCGACTTTGCCAAAGGCAGGGCCGTCACATCGGAGAACGTTGAATACGCCAGCATTGACGGCGGGTATACGGATGAAAACGGCGAGTGGCAGACCATCTCGCTGCGGCTGACGCCGGAGCAGGCGGCGGAGTTTTACAATGAATGCGTCGTGCCCGACTCGAAGGACAGCCATCTGGGTCACGTCTGGCCTGTGAGGGACGACGAGTATTTTGACACGATGAGCTATCTCGGCCTCCAGCTTGAGCTTCGCCGTGAGACCGGCGCCTCGCCGAACGTGGTGTACGACTCGAACATCGACTACGTCAGGACGGACTATACCTACATAAATCTCACGGTGGACGCGGCGCGCTGCGTAAAGTGGCTTGAGGAGAACTCTGATATCAGGCTCATGACGCTTCGTGAGGCGGACCCGGAGAGCGCGGAGGCGCAGCTTCAGTGGAATACCGTCACGATGGCGCAAGTACCGACGCGCGATTCGTCCGTCGGCATAATCGGCGGCGCGGACGGCCCCACGGCCATATTCATAAGCTGACACGCAGGCAATATATGGGAAAACAATGATAAACGCGGCCTGAATTTTATTTCAGGCTGCGTTTACAAAATGTATACGCCTGTTTATAATTTCTTGAGCTTTTGTTCATTACAAGGTCATAAATCTGGGTTATAGTGTGCTCGTAAACAAAGAAGAGGACAAAATCCTCCTCATATAGAAGGAAGTAAGAATTATGTACGAGCCAGAAAACAACAGTGAAATGAACGAACGGCTCAATGAGGGCCGCGCAGAGGAAAAGACCGCGGCAGAGACCGGCGCTTCCGCCGCAGGGTTCACCGGCGAGACCGACAGGGACAGCGGTGAATACCACTACAAGAACGGCTATACGCAGAAGATATATTCCGACGCACATTATGTGCCGGCAGACGAAAACACCGTTCCACCCAGATATTACACTCCACCTGAGAAGCCCGTGAAGGAGCCGAAGCCCAAGAAGGAGCACAACGGTTTCTTTATAAAAGCGCTGTGCATGTGCCTTGTGTGCGCACTGCTCGGCGGCATAGGCGGCGCCGCGATAATGCGCGGCAGCGTTACGGGCGATATAAACGCGCTGACCGAGAGGGTCGGCAAGCTTGAGGATGAGGAAAACGTCCTCACCACCGCAAATGACAGTGCCTCCGGCACTACGGGGACCGTCACGAGCGTGCTGTCAGGCCTCGCAGCCTCAGAAGTCTACGAGCTGGCCTGCCAGCAGGTGGTCGGCATCTCGTCGGAGATCACCTACACCAACTTCTTCGGAATGAGCTCCGCCGCCGCTGTCAGCGGCTCCGGCTTCATCCTGACCTCCGACGGTTACGTGCTGACGAACTACCACGTTATCGAGTCGGCGTACCAGAACAAGGCCGATATCACCGTCATGACGCACGACGGCACGAAGTACACCGCCTCCGTCGTCGGGTTTGAGCAGGAGAACGATGTGGCCGTGCTGAAGATAGACGGCGAGAATCTGCCCCATGTCACCATCGGCGACAGCGACAACATGAAGGTCGGCGACGAGGTGTACGCGGTGGGCAACCCGCTGGGCGAGCTGGACTTCTCCATGACCACGGGTCATGTGAGCGCGCTCGACAGGCTTATAGCCACCGACAACAGCAGCGAATCCATCAACATGTTCCAGTTCGACGCGGCCGTGAACTCCGGCAACTCCGGCGGCCCTGTGTATAACACAGCGGGCGAGGTCGTGGGCGTCGTCACCGCAAAGTACAGCGACAGCGGCGTCGAAGGACTGAGCTTTGCGATACCCATCAATGACGCGGCCACGATAGCCAATGACCTTATCACGAAGGGCTACGTCACGGGCAAGGCCTATATGGGCGTCACGCTGCGCAACGACTATAACTCCATGTACGCCAACTATTACGGCTGGCCCGTCGGCGCGATGGTCGCCAGCGTGGAGGACGGAAGCTGCGCACAGGCGGCCGGTATACAGGCCGGCGATATAATTACCAAGGTCGATGACAAGGACGTTGAGAGTTATTCCGACCTCAAGTCCGCCGTCAGACGCTACTCCGCGGGCGACACCGCAGAGATCACGCTTTACCGCGCGGGTGAGAGCATGACGCTCTCCATCACATTTGACGAGGCCAAACCGGATTCCGGCACGGCTGCCGCGGCAAAGTGAAACTAAATTTGCTACTTTTCTACTCCTAACCTCTCTTTTCTCCCAACAACGAAGGGCCGCGCCTTGTGCGCGGCTCTTTGTTGTGTGCGGTATGATACGCATAATTTACAGACTTTTTTGCATTTAGGCCTTGATTTTTCCGTGATATACTGTAAAATGACCCTGTTAAAAATATTCTCACTATTCTCAGGAGGAAGATCATAATGACATACGAGATGGACGTAGCCGGCCTAAAACGCGAGCTGCCGATCTGCAAGGTAACAGACGATCTGCACATCGGCGCATTTGTGATGTTCGGCGACGTTGAACTGACTGTCCACTGCGCATCCGAGCTTCTCAAGCGCGCCCCGGAGTACGATTACCTCATCGCGCCCGAGGCAAAGGCTATCCCCCTCGTCTATGAAATGGCCCGCCAGAGCGGCGCAAACAAGTATTTTGTCGCGCGCAAGGGCGCAAAGGCATACATGCAGGGCGTTTTCTCCGTTGATGTGCGCTCCATCACGACGATGGGCGTGCAGCACCTTGTGCTGGACACGGAGGATGCCAAGCTCATCCGCGGCAAGCGTATGCTGCTAGTGGACGACGTTATCTCCACCGGCGAATCCCTGCACGCGCTGGAGACGCTGGTGACGGAGGCGGGCGGCATCGTCGCCGGGCGCATGGCCCCGCTTGCCGAGGGCGACGCGGCGGAGCGCAGCGACATCATCTATCTTGCAAAGCTCCCGCTGTTCAACGCCGACGGCAGCATAAAGGCGTAAAAATCGCATATAAGTACAAAAAATGAGCCTGTGAAGGCTCATTTTTTTGAGACTGTCGAAAAAACCTGTGTTTTTTTCGACAAAAGGCTTGCAGTCTGCTGCGCGCATAATTTGCCCGCCGGTGGCGGACAAATTCCACACTGGCAGACTGAGAAGTATTTTCTCTCACGCACATGTCGAGAGAGAAAATGGCTCTCGAATTTTTTGCCGCCTGCGGGCGGCAAACTCTGCGAGGCTTTCTTGTTATCAGGAACCCGCTGCGCACTGTTCCCTGCGCCGGGTGAAGAGAGACCGCGCAAGACAGCACAGAGGAATGAGGTAAAGGTAAAAGCTGAACAGCAGGCTTCCCTCCGGCGCGCCGATGGCCGCGAGAGGCACCGCCCCGGCAATCGACCACGGGATGAGCGGTGCGACGACGATGACCGTGTTTTCCAGATCGAGCGCAAGTCTGCGGCGGGGAGCAGGACGGACGGCGTAAGCTTGAAAGCGCCGGAGAAAAGCGCCTGCATCTGCGAAACGTCATAGTTGCCGTGCAGACCGAGGCCAAGCAGCGCGTAAAGCGCGACAGAGACGAAGAAGGGCACGAGCGACGTTTTCACCATCCCGCCAAGGTTGCGGTAAATATCCGTGCCGGTGAGCGAGCTGACGAGCAGGGCGCTGGTGGACATTGGAGAGCAGCGGTCGCCAAAGTATGAACCGGAGATGACGGCGCCGCCAATATAGACGGCGGGAATGCCCATCCCGGCGGCAAGCGCGGCGCATATCACGCCCATTGTCGCCGCAGTGCCGAAGGCGGTGCCGGTCAGGTAAGAGATAAGCGCGTACAGTATAGATACGCCCAGTCCGACGCACACAAACAGCGACAGCGCACAGCTTGCAAACTGATAAATGACTGTATATAATACAGTAAAAATACTGTTGGAGGCGGAGAGATGAATAAAACCCGGCGTGCAGCGGCACGCCGGGTTACACTTGAATATGGCTTATGATCTTTCACGCCGGGGCATGGATTACCGCTTCCCCTTGAAGAAATCGCGCAGCAGCGCGGCGCTTTCACCGGCGCACACGCCCGCATACACGGACGGCGTATGACCGTAGCGCTCAAAAAACAGGTCTATCACACTTCCGCAGGAGCCCGTCTGCGGCTCCCGCGCGCCGAAGACCAGCGTGGGTATGCGCGCCATTATTATGGCGCCCGTGCACATCGGGCACGGCTCCAGCGTGACGAACATCGTGCATCCGTCCAGACGCCAGCATCCGCGTGCGGCGCAGGCCATGCGTATGGCCTCAATCTCCGCGTGCGCCGTGGCGTCGGAATCGGCCTCGCGCCGGTTGCGCCCGCGGCCGATGATATTCCCTTCACTGTCGGCTATCACACAGCCGACGGGCACATCTCCGCCCTCTCCGGCCTCCCGCGCGAGGGCGAGCGCCTGCGCCATATACTGCTCATACTCCATACATTGCTCCTATGACTAAAGGGCGCGTTAGCAACGCGCCCTTTTGGTTTTGCCTGATTCTGCGCTTATGCCGTGTTTATGCAAGCGCGGCGGTGATGATGGACATCTGATAGACTTCCTCAGCGTCGCAGCCGCGGCTGAGGTCGTTTATGGGGGCGTTCAGACCCTGAAGAATGGGGCCGTATGCCGCAAAGCCGCCGAGGCGCTGCGCGATCTTGTAGCCGATGTTGCCGGACTGGATCTCAGGGAAGATGAAGGTGTTGGCATAGCCCGCGACCTTGCTGCCGGGGAACTTGAGCTGGCCGACGACGGGGGAGACCGCCGCGTCGAACTGCATCTCGCCGTCGATGGCGAGGTCAGGAGCCATTTCCTTGGCGATGGCGGTGGCGTTGCGCACGAGGTCAACATTCGCGCCCTTGCCGGAGCCCTTGGTGGAGTAGGACAGCATGGCGACCTTCGGATCAATGCCGAATACCTTCGCAGTGTTCGCCGTGGAGACGGCGACTTCTGCAAGCTGTGCGGCGGCCGTGAGCTTCACATTGCCGTCCTTGTCGAGCTTGTCCTCATAGGAGATGTTGATGGCGCAGTCGCCCATGCACAGCATCTCGTCGCCGCGGACAAGGATAAAGCAGGAGCTGACGAGGTTTGCGCCCTTCTTCGTCTTGACGAGCTGGAGCGCGGGACGCACGGTGTCCGCGGTGGAGTAGGTCGCGCCGCCGAGAAGCGCGTCCGCGACACCCATCTTCACCAGCATCGTGCCGAAGTAGTTGCCCTTCATGAGATTGGCGCGGCACTCGTCGGGCGTCATCTTGCCCTTGCGGAGCTCAACCATCGTGGCGACCATTTCATCCATCTTGTCGTAGGTGGCCGGGTCGATTATCTCAAGCCCGTCGATGTCGAAGCCGCCCTTTGCGGCCGCGGCCTTGACCTCGTCAACATTGCCGACGAGTATCGGCGTGAGGAAGCCGCCCTTTTTCAGCCTTGCCGCGGATTCGAGAATGCGCGCGTCGGGACCCTCGGTGTAAACTATCTTGCGGGGATTGGCCTTGAGTATGTCTATAAGATTTTCAAACATTTTATCAGCCTCCACTGAATTTAATAAATAACACATATAATCTACCACTATCTGAGCTGATTTTCAAGCAGATGCGGCAAATAAATGCAAATTTTTATCCCGCGCAGAAACTTTGCGGCGAAAATCTTGACGCGGAGGGGGAATATACCTTATAATACCGGAAGTAATCATATAAGATACAGGAAAAATACAGAGAAAAGGGCGGAAGCATATGGGCAGGACCTTTCCGGAAACGCTGTCGCTGCTGCGGCGTCAGCGCAATATAAGCCAGCGGCAGGCCGCGGCGGAGCTGTGCATTTCTCAGGCGCTGCTCAGCCACTATGAAAACGGCGCGCGGGAGCCGGGGCTGGGCTTTGTATGCCGCGCGTGCGACTATTACGGCGTCAGCGCGGATTATCTTCTATGCCGCACGGAGGAGCCGGACGCCGCGGCCAGCGCGGCGGACAGGGAGGGGAAGTTTATCTCCGCCCTGCGCACGCTCATAGATTCCGCGGAGGCGTCATTCAGGAAAAACGAGGGGAAAGCATGATAGATCAGAAGCATATAAGGAATTTTTCCATAATCGCACACATTGACCACGGCAAATCCACGCTGTCCGACCGCCTGATAGAAAAGTGCAACGCGGTGGAAAAGCGCGAGATGGAGGATCAGATACTCGACAACATGGACCTTGAGCGCGAACGCGGCATCACCATAAAGGCGCGCGCCGTGGGGCTGGAGTACCATGCGCAGGACGGGCAGACCTATACCCTCAACCTCATCGACACGCCGGGTCACGTGGACTTCAACTATGAGGTCAGCCGTTCTCTGGCAGCGTGCGAGGGCGCAGTGCTCATCGTGGACGCGTCGCAGGGCGTCGAGGCGCAGACGCTTTCAAACACCTATCTTGCGCTGGACAACAACCTTGAGATACTCCCCGTCGTCAACAAGATAGACCTGCCCGCGGCGGACCCAAAGCGCGTCAAGGACGAGGTGGAGGAGATAATCGGCCTGCCGGCGCAGGACGCGCCCGAGATCAGCGCGAAAAACGGCGTCAACATCGACGCTGTGCTGGAGGATATAGTGGCGAACGTGCCCGCCCCCGCGGGGGACGCATCCGCCCCGCTGAAGGCCCTCATCTTCGACAGCCAGTATGACAACTACCGCGGCGTCATAGTCTTTGTGCGCATGATGGACGGCGTTATCCGCCGCGACACTGAGGTGCTGCTGATGTCCACGGGCGCGAAGTACAAGGTCGTGGAGGTCGGGCACATGCGCCCCATCGGCCTTGACCCCTGCGATGAGCTTGCCGCGGGCGACGTCGGCTATTTCACGGCCAGCATAAAGAACGTTGAGGACACCCGCGTCGGCGACACCGTCACCGAGGCTGGCCGCCCCGCGGCCGAGGCGCTGCCGGGCTACCGCCCCGCGCGGCCGATGGTCTACTGCGGCATTTATACAGAGGACGGGTCGAAGTACCCCGACCTGCGCGACGCGCTTGAAAAGCTCAAGCTCAATGACGCGTCGCTCTCGTATGAACCGGAAAGCTCCGTGGCGCTGGGCTTCGGCTTCCGCTGCGGCTTCCTCGGGATGCTGCATATGGAGATAATCCAGGAGCGGCTTGAGCGCGAGTTCGACCTTGAGCTCGTCACCACGCTGCCCTCCGTCATATACAAGGTCATCAAGACGGACGGAAGCATCGTCATGGTCGATAACCCGCACAATTACCCCGACCCCGCCGCCATAGCCGAGGCGCACGAGCCCTTCGTCAAGGTCTCCATCATCACGCCCAATGAGTTCGTCGGCAATATAATGCCGCTGTGTCAGGACAGGCGCGGCGAGTATAAGAACATGCAGTATCTTGACACGCGCCTTGTGGAGCTGCACTATGAAATGCCGCTGAACGAGATAATATACGACTTCTTCGACACGCTGAAGGCCAGAACGCGCGGCTACGCTTCACTTGACTACGAGTTGAGAGAGTATAAGCCGAGTGAGCTTGTCAAGGTGGACATGCTGCTCAACGGCGACCAGGTGGACGCGCTGAGCTTCATTGCACACAAGGACAAGGCCTATGGGCGGGCGCGCAAGCTCTGCGAGAAGCTGAAAGACAACATCCCCCGCCAGCTTTTCGAGGTGCCCATACAGGCCGCGATAGGCGGGAAGATAATCGCGCGCGAGACCGTCAAGGCGCTGCGCAAGGACGTGCTTGCAAAATGCTACGGCGGCGACATCACGCGAAAGAAAAAGCTGCTTGAAAAGCAGAAGGAAGGCAAAAAGAAGATGCGCCAGCTCGGCACGGTGCAGATACCGACGGAGGCCTTCCTCGCGGTGCTCAAGCTGGACGAATAAATATTACAGGAGAGAAAGAAGTGGACGCCTCTTGAGAGACGTCCACTTCCCAGCTTGTCAAAAAAGTCCGTGAGACTTTTTTGACCGCGCTTATCCGCCGGGCATTTTGAAAGCGTTCAAAATGCCGCTTCGCCCGAAAGCCTTGACACATCAAGCCTTTCTGCGGCGGTTTATCCGATTTGAGGCGGGCCTTGCCCCCTCAAGCTCCCCCGCTGCTCTGTCTTTTTACTTTGCAGCATGGATTCTTTGACAGTCTCAGAAGTGGACGCCTCTTAAGAGACGTCCACTTCCCGCACTATGGCAAAAACGGTAGGAGAAAGAGAGTAGTAAAATTATAGATATGCCCCTCAGCGTATGGAGCGCACGCCGTCGGCGGCCTCGAAGAAGAGCGCCAGCGCGCCGGGGCCGACGTGTGCGCCGGTCATCGGCTCATACTCGACGATGAGCACGTCGCGCGGATGGCACTTGTCGCGCAGAAGCTGCGCGAGGTATTCCGCGTCCTCGCGGCATCCGGCCTGCGCGATGCACGCAAGCTGAGTCTCCGGCGCAACGGCAAGCTGCTCAAACTTCTCGGCAAGCGCCTCTATTGAGCGCTTGCGCCCGCGCAGCTTCGCAATGGCGATTATCTTGCCCTCCTCGTTGCCGAGGAGCAGCGGCTTTATGTGCAGCACCGTGCCCACGACAGCGGACAGATTGGAAAGCCGCCCGCCGCGGCGCAGATGCATAAGGTCGTCCACGGTGAATATCTGGCATATGCGGCGGCTGAGGGCGCACAGCTCCTCATAGGCGCGCTCAAGGCTGACGCCCTTATCGCGCAGCTCTGCCGCGCGCAGCACGACCAGCCCCTCGCCGAGAGAGGCGGAAAGCGTATCGACGATCATGACCCTCCGCTGGGGGAAGCGCTCCTTCAGATCCTCCGCCGCGATGCGCGCGGAGTCGCATGAGCCGCTTATGCCGGAGGACATGCACACGTATAAAATGTCCTGTCCTGCGGACAGCACCGGCTCAAAGTATTCTATATAGCGCTGCGGCGGAACCTGTGAGGTCGTCGCGCGCACGCCGCTTTTTATGGCGGCATAGTATTCGTCGCCGTTGAAGGCGTCCGTGTCAAGGCAGCTTCGCTCCTCCCCGTCAACGTAGTAGGAGAAGGGAACGATGCTGACGGCAAGCTCGTTCACCATGCGCGTGGGCAGGTTGGCGGATGTATCTGTAAAAACCGTATAGCTCATGAGAGGCCTCCGTGGTGTTGATGCGCGGCGCGCCGGGCGCGGCCGCCTGTTGATACTATACGCGCCGCGGCGCGGAAAATTCAAGCTATTCCGCCGTATACGGACTACACGTCTTTTTCCCGGCAGTAGAGCGGGGAGAGAAGCACTCTACTCAAAGTAGAAATTCCTTAAAATGTTTGAATAAATTGTGCTGTGCTTGTGCTGTGCGCCCTGTCGTGCGCGGACGGCGCATCTGCCGTCTTAAAGAAATTTTAATGCTTTTCCCCATTGGTTTTTAAAGCGCCTTGCGGTAGTATATACATGAGGTGAGGAAATGTACAACATACTGGTCTGCGACGACGAAAAGGATATCGTCGCCGCGCTTAAAATATATCTTGAGTCGGAGGGCTACGGCGTTATAGAGGCCTTCAACGGGCGCGAGGCGCTGGACAGACTGCGCGAGAACGAGGTGCATCTGGTGCTGATGGATATAATGATGCCCGTGATGGACGGCCTGAGCGCCATGGCGGCGCTGCGCCGCGTGAGCAATGTGCCCGTGATCCTGCTGACGGCGAAGGGCGAGGACACCGACAAGGTGCTGGGGCTGAACGTCGGCGCGGACGATTACATCACAAAGCCGTTCAACGTGGTGGAGATGCTGGCGCGCGTGCGCTCACAGCTCCGGCGGTACATGCAGCTCGGCGGCGGCATGGGGGCCGCGTCCGGCGTGCTGGAGATAGGCGGCATCTGCCTTGACGACAAGCGCAAGAAGGTCGCCGTGGACGGGGATGAGGTCTACCTCACGCCGACGGAGTATGACATACTGCGCCTTTTGATGCAGAACGCCGACCAGGTGTTTTCCCCGCGCGAGATATACCAGCGCGTCTGGCAGGACGAGCCCTACGGCGCGGAAAGCACCGTGGCCGTGCACATACGGCACCTGCGCGAGAAGGTGGAGATAAACCCGGCGGAGCCGCGGTATATCAAGGCCGTGTGGGGGCAGGGCTATAAATTCGACGGAACGGCGGGGAGGAGAAAGCAATGAAAAAGCTTCTCAACAGCACGGCGGCGCGCGCCGCCGCGTTCATACTGGCCATTTTGGCCATGTGCGGCTTTATCGCGTCGGCGATCGCCATCGGCATACTCTACAGCGCGGGCGGATATTCCTCCGGCGCGGAAAAGGCCCGCGCAGGCACGCTGGAGGGCTGGTGCATTTCACAGGCCGAGAACGCGATGGCGGCCTTCGTCGTGGACCGCAGCACGAAGGACGTGACGACAGACAGTGCCTTTGCCTACGCCATCTATGACGGGAACGGCGACGAGGTCTACAGCACGCTTGACGGGCGGGAAACGCTTCTGGAAGTAAAGAGTGCGGCCACGATTACCTATGTCGATGAATATTATGATTACGACTATGACGAAGAGCCGCTGACGAGCGGGCTGGAGATACATTACGGCTCACGCGGCAGCGGCCATGTGTGGACGCAGAAGGTCGATGATACGCAGACGGCGGCAGAGGCGGAGGCGGACAGCGGCACAGCGGCAGATGAAGCGCCCGAAGAGGCGGTTACCGCCACGGCGGACAGCGCGAAGGACGACACGGCCCGGACGGGCGATACGCCCGCATACGCGGAATATGACCCCGCGCTCAGGCCGTACTCCATAACGGGCTATGTCCTTGCGGATATAACGCCGGACAGCGAGCTTTATTATCCGCTGCACTATTTCAACATGGCATACGCCATGCGCGATGAACTGATAGTCATTGCTGTCACCGCGGCGGCGCTCGCGGTGCTGATGTTCGTGTTCCTTATGGCCTCGGCAGGCCGCCGCGCGCCGGAGGGAATCGTAACACCGGCATGGACGGAGAAGATACCCTTCGATGTGTTCACGGTGGTTATCGCCGTGCTCGTGGTCATGTGCGTGACCGCCGGGGCAAACCTGGCGCTGGAGACGGCGCCCGACGCAGTCACGCTGACGCTAGCCGCGGCGCTGGCCGTGTGTGCCATGGCGCTGGCGCTGTGGTGGTGCATGAGCTACGCCGTGCGCCTGAAGCTGCACGCGGCGATAAAAAGCTGTGTGTGCTACAAGCTGCTGGCGTGGCTGTGGAGCGGTGTGAAGAAGCTGTTCGGTTATGCGGCGTATATATTCCGCTGCATCCCCTTTGTGCCGCGGGCGGTGCTGATAATGCTGGGGGTGCTGCTGGTCGAGTTTATATTCATCGCCTCCGTGGGAAGCACGTCGTCGCATCTGACGGGCTGGTTCTTTGAGCGGGCGCTGCTTGCCGCGGGCGTGATATACGTGCTTGCGGCGATGAAGCGGCTGCTTGTCGCCGGGCGGGAGATCGCGGCGGGCAACGCGGGATACCGCGTGGACCTGAAATACCTGCGCGGCCCGTTGAAGGAGCACGGGGAAAACCTCAACAGCATCACGGACGGCGTGAACAAGGCCGTGAACGACCGCATGAAGAGCGAGCGCTTTAAAACCGAGCTTATCACAAACGTCTCGCACGACATAAAAACGCCCCTCACCTCCATCATCAACTATGTTGACCTGCTGGAGAAGGAGGAGATAAGCAGCGAGAAGGCGCGGGAATATATCGACGTGCTTGCCCGGCAGTCCGCGCGGCTGAAAAAGCTGATAGAGGATCTTATCGAGGCGTCCAAGGCGTCCACCGGGAACCTCGCTGTACACCCGGAGCGCTGTGAGCTTGGCGTGATGCTGGCGCAGACAGCGGGGGAGTACGAGGAGAAGCTTGAAAAGGCCGGACTGGAGCTTGTGATAAACAAGTGCGAGGACGCGGTGTGCATCATGGCCGACAGGCAGCACCTCTGGCGCATCTTCGACAACCTCATGAACAACATCTGCAAGTACTCCATGCCGGGCACGCGGGTGTACCTCGACCTCAAACGCGGCGCGTCCGTGATGCAGGGCAGTCTGCACGGACGGGCGATAGTCACCTTCCGCAATATCTCAAAAACGCGCCTCACGGTCAGCGAGGACGAGCTGACAGAGCGCTTCGTGCGCGGCGACAGCTCCCGCAATACCGAGGGCAGCGGACTGGGGCTGTCCATCGCCAACAGTCTGACGCAGCTTCAGCACGGGGATATGAAGCTGGTCGTGGACGGGGATCTTTTCAAGGTGCAGCTCAGCTTCGACACGGTGGACTGAAATAAAAAAACAGAGGGCATATGCCCTCTGTTTTTGCGTGTTATGCGCATTTACGCGTTCAGCAGTACAGTATCAGCGCGACGAACTCAAGCGGCTCGCTGCCGGTGTTTTTGATGCTGTGCCCCTCGCCGTCGCCAACGAAGGTAACGTCGCCCGCGGCCACGGTCGTGACGGCGCCGTTGTCGTTATATTCGCCCTCGCCGCGGATGATGAAATAGGTCTCGCCGTCGCCCTCATGCACGTGCCAGCCAAGCTCCGTGCCCGGCTCAAGCACGACATGGTTGAACAGGCGGCCCTTGCCGTACATCTCGTCTGCCCCGCGCAGGAGCTGGTGCATCTCGACCTCGCCCGCGCCGCCGAACATCTGCTTGCGGTTGACGGAAACCTCATTGCTGCGTCTTACGAATGACATATCATATCCTCCTTAATATCCAAGCTCTTCCCCGATGAGCACGACCTCTGTCTCCATGCCGCCCATCGGCCCCCACAGCACCGTCAGCGCCTTGCAGATACGCTGCGGCGAACGGCAGTCATGGCATTTGCCGTCAAGCTTGCAGGGCGTCTTTATGTCGAAGCGCTTGGCGTTCAGCACGGCGGCGACGTTGCGCGCGCGGTGCAGTGCGGAGTCGAAATCGGGGCAGATCTTATTCGTGCCGGAGATTATAAAGACCTTCTTGTGGCCGAAAAGCGTCGCGGCGACGCGGTTGCCGTTGCCGTCGATGTTGAGGATCTCGCCGTCCTCGGAAATGGCGTTGGCGCTGGAAAGGAAATAGTCCGCGCCGACCTCCTGCCGCAGCGTCTCCGCGCCGGGCGTGCGCCAGTGCCAGTAGACGTCGTTCGTTTCGGAAAGCCTTTCGTACAGGCCGAGCTTTTCGATGGTCTTACTGCCGCCGATGCCGACGCTGCCGCCGCCCACCGCGCCGCATACATAGTCCGCCGCCTCTGCGCCCGTGGCAAAATAGCTGACCTTGAAGCCGCGCGATTCAAGGTTTTTTATTGTTTTTTCAATATCCATATGTACACCTCCATATGCTTTGCATCATTATATACGAATTTTGCCGCGCTTTCAATACGCCGGCGCATTTCTTGACTTGCAGGCCGGG
>URPU01000061.1 GCA_900549865.1 uncultured Eubacteriales bacterium | reverse complement strand
AGCGCAACGAGCCGGCAGTACAATATAGAAAAAGTGACTTGTGCGGACAGCACAAGCCGCGGAGAGAAGCGCGGGGTGATGGTAGGGGTGGAATGATAGGTGCTTATGCTTTTTGCTTCTCCGCTGTACAAAAATATATTGCAAGTTTTCAATAAAATTTTCTCACTTAATCGTATCTAAGTTCATCGGTCTTTTAAGACCCAATTGCTTTCAACGTCTGCGGGGTATTGCTGTTGCCAGTACGCAATCGCCGTTTGGATTGTTTTTATCATGTTTTAGCAACGTTTGTGTTCCACGACGCTGTATACAAGAAATTTTTTCTCGATAATTTTTTGCTTAATATGTGTCTGCTGAACGAACAAACAAGGCCCGATGGGCGTATCAAAACTCATCGGTTTTTTCTGCGTAATAGGGATCACTGCTTTGGAGAGACTGCACGCCTGAGTCACATAGCCGTTGCTGCGTGATCGTGCGCCTGGGCAGCGGAACTGTCACGCACCTCTGGGCAGGGCGAGTCTATCGTCTATTGACTCGGCGCACCACCATTCGCCGATGGTCGCCATTTCAACGAAGTGATTGGAACAAGCTGGGTAGATCTGCTTTGAAAACCAGACTTGATATCCGGCTTCGTATATTGTGTATGATCCATTTGCGTTTTGTTTTGTACCACACCTGAATAATAATATGACAAAGCCCGACTCTCCGAAGAAGTCAAGCTTTGTCTTTCATCAAGGCTGCATCTTTGTGAGACAGCCATTGCATTATCTATTCATCCTTATGCCGCGGAGTCGTACAGCGCGACGAACTCCTCAAGGCAGAGGTTGTTTTCCATGATATACTTCGCGGCCTCCACGCCGACATAGCGGAAGTGCCACCCCTCGTTCATCACGCCGGTGATGTCCGACTTCTCGCCGGGGAAGCGGTGGATGAAGCCGTATTCGGCGCAGTGCTCCACCAGCCATTTGGACGTATCGGTGTTGTCTATCTCGTCGTTCTTTATCTCGCGGTAGTGGTCGGTTATATCACAGCCGAGGCCGGTCTGGTGCTCGCTGCACCCGGCGGGCATGGTGATATAGTGGCCGCTGGCGTCCTTGCCGTCGGTGATGCCGTTGTTGTTGCAGATGCGCTGGAAGTTGGCCTCCTGATCGGAATAGCTGCGATAGCCGGAGGAGAGGTATATGGGATAGCCCGCCTCCTTGCAGCCCAGCGCCATGTCCAGAAGCGCCTGTGCGATGCGCGAATCGACGGGGCAGCGGTTGGCGTTGTACGCGGTCTGAATGTCCGTCTCGTCGGCCGTCTGATTGAGATAGGCAAGCTCGGGCGGCTCATACCGGTCGATGGAATGGTCGCCGTTGACAAGCACGTATTCCCAGCTGTTTATATCTATATCCGGCGGCGCGGGCAGACCCATCTCCGCGGCTCGGGTCTCGGCGGCGGTGGGGGTGGGCGTCGGCTCCGGCGTGGCCTCGGCCTCCGCGGGCTGCTGCGCGTCCTGCTGATCCGTGTTCTGGTCAGCTATGTCCTGCCAGTCCTCCTGAAGGAAGGCGTAACGCGGGTCGTTCATAAGAAACTCATTTATATCCCCGCCGGAGTCGATGACCGCTTTTATCTCGCTGTATATGAAGGCGTGCTCATCGTCAAAGTCGCTGCTTTTGGGCGAGGTCGCGTATCTCAAAGAGAAATACGCCACGAACACCGCCAGCGAAAAAATGCCGAACACTATCCTGAAACCGCGACTGCCTTTCATTTGGGCCTCCTGCTGTATATAAAGAATAGAATATCAATTGATCCTGCCGCGCTGTGCAGAGACATGCACGGTAACTAATATAATAACATTTTATAGCTTCCGGGTCAACTTAAATTATTTTCACCGCGCTTGACCGCGGCGGCACGGCTTTGCTATAATCCATATCATAAAGGGGGTATTCGGAATGAAACTTACATGGTATGGACACGCCTGCTTCAAGCTGGAGACGGCGGAAGGCTCCGTCGTATTTGACCCGTATTCGCCCGGCAGTGTGCCGGGGCTGACTCTGCCCGCACTGGAGGCGGACGCCGTTATATGCAGCCACGGCCACGGCGACCACAATTACGCCGCGGGTGTCAGGCTCACGGGGCGCGCGCCGGTCTTCGCCGTGCGCCAGCTGCCCTGCTTCCACGACGATGTTCAGGGGCAGAAGCGCGGGAAAAACCTCATCACCTCTATAGACGCCGAGGGGCTGCGTTTTGTTCACATGGGCGACATCGGGCACATGCTCACGCGCGAACAGCTTGATTGGTTCGGCCGCGTGGACGTGCTGATGATCCCTGTCGGCGGGTATTACACCATCGACGCCGTGCAGGCACATGAGCTTGCATCGGCGATAGGTGCGGGGATAACCATCCCCATGCACTACCGCGGCCCCGGCTTCGGCTATGCGGAGATCGCAACGCGCGACGGCTATGCCGCGCTGTGCACCCACGCAGAATACATCGACGCCGGGCATATCGAGCTTCCGTGCAAGATCCGTGACGGCACGACCGTGCTTTTCAAAGGCCCGGAAGCCTGACAGGCAGGGAATTGAATCTCATGCAAAAGGGCGCGTTGCAGCGCGCCCGGCTTTCAGATGATGCTTTGGAACATGTTTTTTGCTTTCGTTATATATTCGCCGGGCAAAAGTGAATATTCACTGAATTTTCACTTCTTCTGAATTTATAGACGCCTGTATATTTGTTGTTCTGCTCATCTTATTTTTAATTGCCTGAATCGGCTGCTCATAAGCATCCGGCTTTTGGGGCAAGCAAAAAAACAAGCTGAGGGGCTGCTGCAAAATTCTTTTTGCAGCAGCCCCCGAAGCTTTTTCGACGCAGGTTTATTTCTTGTTCTTATTATACTCGCGGATGCATCTGGGAGTGAGCATCTGATGCGGTGGGCATATGGTGGTGGGGTTCTGATACGCAGCCTGCGTGAACGCCATCATATAGTTGCGCAGATCGTCCATAGGCACTATTTCATCGACCATACCGAGCTTTGCCGCAAACTTTGGCCGCGACTTGACGTGGTAGGCGTTGATAAGCTCGTTCATGTTCTCGATGATTTCATCAAGCGGCTGACCGGCCTTGCTTGCCTTGACGAGCTGTCGTACATACATTGCCGCCGCAGCGGTCTCGCCATGCATGACATAGTATTCGCTGGTGGGAGCTGCAAGGCTGAACGGATTGTTTTTCTCGCACTGCGGGCCGCCGAGAACATAGTGCGCCGCCGCGCTGCCCTTGCGCAGCGTAATTTCAAGAAACGGAGTCGCGCCGTTCTGGATGGAGTAAATCAAGGACTGGCCAAGGCCGAGGAGCTCCGCCTGCTCTGCGATATCATCAACATCTATGCCGCTGCTGTCCTGGAGCCAGATCATGGGGATTCTGTCTCTCTCGCAGAGAGTCACGAACTCGCTCATCTTGATAAGGCCCTGACGGTAAAGCTTGCCGCCGACGCCGACCGCGTTTGCGCCGCGGTACTCGGGGTAGTTCATGAAGAAGCCCTGCTTGTTGGCGACAATGCCGACGAGCAGGCCATCCATGCGCGCGAGGCCGCAGACGACCTCCGGGCCGTAGTCGGGCTTGTACTCGTCAAACTGGCTTGCATCAGCAAGGCGGGAGATGACCTGATATATGTCGTAGGTACGCTTGGGGTTCATGGGGATTATGCTGTAAAGATCTTCGGTAGGAAACGCAGGCTCCATCGGAGGCGCGACGCGGAAGAACTCAAGATCAAATCCGGGGATATAGCTCATGTACTTGCGCAGAGTATCTGCAACGGATGCATCATCCTCGCAGACCTCTCTGAAGAAGCCGGTGACATCGTGGTGCGTCTTTACTCCGCCGGGTGCGGGAGTTCTTGCGCCGGACTGCGCATTGATGAGCGCCCTTGCGCTCTCCTCGTCTACAAAGCCCTTGGGGTTCATGCCGGAAAGTATACCCGCACCGCCGACCGCCATATTCGCATCCTTCTGGGCAACGAGAACAGCCGGGCTGATGGAGTGGTAGCCGCCGCCGGCGGGGTTAGTGCCAAAAATACCGACAAGCACCGGAATACCGAGCTGTGCCAGCTCTGCATTGCGGTAGAAGGAAGCGCCGCCGCCGCGACGTCCGGGGAACAGAAGCTCCTGCTGATCAAGCTCAACGCCGGAGCAGTTGAGCAGGTATATGAGAGGTATGCGCAGTATCTTTGCAGTGTCCGCCGCCTTGAGCAGATTCTCTGCCTGTCCGGGAACCCATGCGCCCGCTCTCTTCTTGTTGTCGGACGCAACTATAACAGCCCACTTTCCCCCAACACGGCCAATACCCTTCACTATGCTGGTAGAACCGTTTTCATTATCGTTGGGGTTGTAGAGGCTGTTGAGCGGACACCATGTGCCGTCGTCAACAAGCGCTTCTATGCGCTGCATTGCAGTAAGCTGCCCCTTTTCGTTGAGTGACTCGTCGCTGCGTCCAGCGGCCAGCGCGTCGGCTATAAGCTGCTTTATCTCTTCCTCGACCTTGACTATCTCGTCGCGGTTTTCTGCGTTTTCACTCGTGAGCGGCTTGCCTATGGTGGGCATTTCCTGAAAGTATCTGGGCATGGAATATCCGTATGTGCTCATTTTATTCTCCAATCTGTTTTTCGTATAAACCGGGTATCTATCAGAGTATACCCTTTTCCTTATACTCTTTGACAGTCTCCTCGCTAAGTCCGGCAAACTCGCCGTATACGGAAACGTTGTCCTGGCCGAGTGTGGGCGCGGGCTTGGTGACGTGGGGCTTTGTCTCCATAAGCTTCACCGCGTCTCCGTTGACGTGCATATCGCCGATAACGGGATGATGGACTATCGGGAACATATCACGGTCCTTGACTATATGCTCATCCTTGACGATCTGGCTGACATCGTAAACGGGGCCTGACGGCACGCCGTTGGCAAGGCAGCTGTCAACGATCTCGCTGACGGTGTAGTCCTTTGCCCATGCTTCAATATCCACCTTGAGCTCCTCAAAGTGCGCCACTCTCGTTACATTGTCAATGTAGCGTGCGTCGCTTATCCACTCGGGCTTCTTGGCAACGTCATTTGCGAGCTTTTCAAAAAGGTGCTGGTTGCCGCAGGCGATGATAACAAGGCCATCCTTGGCCTGATACGCATTATACGGCGCGGTCGCGGGGTTGGCGTTGCCGGCACGCTCCGGAACAACGCCGGAATACCAGTATCTCGTAAAGACGTTTTCAAGGCTGACGACAACCGCATCAACAAGCGACACATCGACTCTCTGACCATGGCCGATAACGGTGCGGGCATGGAGTGCTGCAAGTATGCCGATAGTGAGGTTAAGGCCGCCAAGAATATCGCCCATGGCGTTGCCCGCCTTGACAGGGCCGCTTTCCGCTGTTCCGGTCACGCTCATAAGGCCGCCCATTGCCTGACCGAGAATATCATATCCGGGGCGCTGGGAGTAGCGGCCGTAGCAGCCGTAGCCGGAAACTGCGGCATATATTATCTGATCGTTGACCTCTTTAAGCACGTCATAGCCAAGGCCAAGTCTGTCCATAACGCCGGGGCGGTAGTTTTCTACGACCACGTCCGCCTTCTTGACCATCTCAAGGAACAGTGCCTTGCCCTCTGGAGCCTTGAGGTTGAGCGTTACGCCCTCCTTGCTGCGGTTGTGCATTGCGAAGTATGCGCTCTCGCCGTTCACATAGGGGCCGTATGCACGGCTGTCGTCGCCGCCCTTTGGGTTCTCTATCTTGATTACACGCGCGCCCATATCGCCGAGCATGGATGTGCAAAACGGACCTGCAACAACTCTCGTCAGGTCAAGAATCACTACGTCTTCTAATGCGCCATGCATATTTTCCATAATATCCATAATAAATCTCCTTTGAAACTGAAACAGTACCGTCTCCAGTTTTTTATCGCGTTTCAGCGAGGAAGAAACGCATGTACATTTCCGCCTCGCTGTATGTTTTAGTATCAGCCGCCAAAGGTCATCATGAAGAAGCCGGCCGCGACAGCGGAGCCTATGACGCCTGCCACGTTGGGTCCCATAGCGTGCATCAGCAGGAAGTTGTGCGGATCGGACTCCGAGCCGACCTTCTGCGAGACACGCGCCGCCATGGGAACGGCAGACACGCCGGCAGAGCCGATCAGCGGGTTGATCTTGCCGTGGGTAATCACGCACAGCAGTTTGCCGAGCAGCACGCCGCCAACAGTTGAAAACGCGAACGCCACAAGACCGAGAACGACGATGGCAATCGTCTGCACCTGAATGAAAGCTTCGCCGTTGGCTGTCGCGCCGACGGAAAGGCCAATCATAATGGTGACAATGTTGCACAGCGCGTTCTGCGCAGTGTCGCTCAGGCGATCAACAACACCGGACTCCTTGAACAGGTTGCCGAGCATCAGCATACCGAGCAGCGGCGCGACATCCGGCAGAATAAGAGAACAGAAAACGGTGACAAAGATTGGAAATACAATCTTCTCTTTCTTGCTCACAGGGCGCAGCTGCTTCATTCTTATCTTGCGCTCTTTTTCAGTGGTCAGCAGCTTCATTATGGGCGGCTGGATGAGCGGGATAAGCGCCATGTAGGAGTACGCCGCAATTGCGATGGACGCGACAAGGTTTGGCGCAAGGTTGTTGGCCACATATATTGCGGTAGGGCCGTCAGCGCCGCCAATGATGCCTATCGCCGCCGCCTGCTCCGGCGTGAAGAGACCGGTCGCGTTTGCTATTATAAAGGCGATATAGATGCCAAACTGCGCGGCCGCGCCGAGCAGCAGGCTGATTGGGTTTGCAATCAGCGGGCCAAAGTCAGTCATAGCGCCGATGCACATAAATATAAGGCAGGGGAAAAGGCTGCTCTTTACGCCGCTGTACATTATTCTTATAATGCCGGACTGGTACCATGCGCCGCCGTCGGCGGTTGCGTCGTACATAAGGCCAGCTTCTGGCAGGTTAGCCAAAAGCATACCAAAAGCTATGGGCAGCAGCAGAAGCGGCTCAAATTTCTTTTCAATGGCAAGGTAGAGCAGAACGCAGGAGACGATGAGCATGACGACCTCGCGCCATGACAGAGCGGCAAATCCTGATTCAGCAAGCAGCCTGCCGAAGGCTTCAATGATTCCCATTTGCAGACCTCATTCTCAGAGCGTTACAAGGACGCTTCCGCTTTCAACCATATCGCCCTTCTTGACGTTTACAGCAGATACGACGCCGGCGTTCTCAGCCTTGACCTCGATCTCCATCTTCATTGCCTCGAGAGTGACGACGACCTGACCCTCTGCGACAGTGTCGCCGGGCTTTACGTGTACATCAAGGATGCTTCCGGGCATGGGGCTGACGACTGCGCCGCCGTTTGCCGCGGGCGAGGGGGCTGCTGCGGGCGCGGGAGCTGCGGGTGCAGGTGCTGCCGCAGGTGCGGGAGCTGCGGGTGCAGGAGCAGGAGCCGCTGCGGGCGCAGGAGCATGGCCGATGCTGCGGCCGGTGGAGGCGCGCTCTATCTCTACCTCGTAGGTCTTGCCGTTAACTATAGCTGTGTATTTCATCTTTGTTATTCCTTCCCTTTCTCTAAATCACTGCTGTTTGTCCGATGCGCCCGGAACACTCTTTATGGATTTAATGACCAGCTTGTCTACCGGTATGCCGGACTCCATGCTCAGCGCGCCCTGAAGAGCCGCAACTATATCGCCAAGCTCTTCCTCAGCCGCACCAGCCTTGGGATCGACGGTCTGGAGGAGGCGTCCGCCCTTCGGGATATCGCCCACATGCCTGCCCGCGTCAAGTGCGCGGTGTGCAATTGCAATTGTCGCCAGCGCAAGCACAATAAGCACCGTGAACACAACAGCGAGTCCGGTCAGAGAGGTAAGCAGACTTTCGCCGAAAGACATTGTTTCTAACATTCGTTTCATCTCTCTTTCGTTTTGCGATTTTCTCGTATCGCGTCTAAATACCAGCCGACAACGATACGACCAGTCAGTATTTTGCAAATACAGAATACATTAAGTTTTGCTTATATGTAAAATCAGAAATTTATCAAATTAGATAAGCAAAAACTTATGATTGACTATATTTTGCAGTTTTTTCTTACCTCCCCTGTCTTTGTTTGCTCTCCAGTTTGTAAATCTTTGCAAAATATAACTGCACTCCGCGTGCAGCATATAAGCAGCCCCCCGGACTCGTCTAAAACGTCCAGGGGGCTGCTCGCTGTCATATATATTTTCTTTGTTCTTTACGATGGATCTGCAAAATCTATAAGCTTCTGCTTTGCCCAGCCAATAAACTGCAACGCCTTTTCCTCGTTATTCTTCAGATACGTTACATACATGCTTTTCATGAACAGCTCCTCCTCTACCGGAATGAGCTTGCGGTTCATCGGAATATAGTCAAACTGCGCCTGCAACGTGGTGATAAAGTACAGAAAATCATAGTCTTTCTGCAATTTCTTGATTATTTCATAGTTAACGCGCTGCACAACGTTCATCTGCACGCCCTTGCTCTTTGCAAGTGCGTCAAGCTCGTCCGAAAATTCTCCGTGCTTGCTCAGGCGGAAAAACTTCTGCCCCGAGAGAGCCTCAAGCGTGAGCGATTTACGCGAGGCAAGGGGGTTGTTGAACGGCACAGACACCAGAAGCCGGTTGCGGAAAAAGTTCGTGCTGATGAGCTTTTGGTCTATGTTATCCTCACATTTCAGGCTTGAGATTGCAATATCATAAATCTCATTCAGTATAAAATGAGGTATCATTTTCTCTTCGACTTCGTTTATGGTTATGGGAATATTGGGATTATCAGCGCTGAAAGCGGGTAAAACGTAGTCCGGGATATACGCCGAGGAATAGCAGAAGCGCAGGGCCTCGCTTTCCTGATGCGGAAAGTGGAATTTCTCCAGCAGAGCGTCATAATCCACCAATGTCCGCTTGGCAAAATTATAAAAATCTTTGCCAAAATGGTTGAGATATATGTTTCTCCCCTTGCGGTCGAACAACGGCGTTCCCAACTCTGTCTCGACATTCTTCAGCACCATGCTGAGCGCCGGCTGGGTAATAAAAAGCGCCTTTGATGCCGATGTTATGTTTTCATATTCTGCAAGAATGCAGAATTGACGCAGCTGTTGAATAGTCATAGACACCTCTGTACCATAAGTTTTTGCTTATCATTGCTTGCTAATTAATTATTTTACTTCTTGGCTTGTCAACATTATAACTATAGCATGCCAGTCACCAGTCAGAAATGAATTTACTCTATATTCGTGGGAAGAGGTGAAAAAGTCAAGAGGTTTTTTGAAAAATATTTAACAGTTTTTTGCTGAAGCCTTTATAATCTTAACTGCTTAACTGCGCGCTTGCGTATACAGTTATGTTATGAACGTCATGCGGTTATGATTTGAAAGGCTGCACCCGGAAACAGCCGTATAAATGCAAGAGACATCTATGCGGCAAAAAGAGAAAAGGAGAATTATTAGCATGACACCCGAGATTATCACAACACTTGTCATTATCGTAGCAATGTTTGCTCTGATGCTTCTCAACAAATTCCCGCTCGCAGTTACCATGACCCTCACGGGCGTGGCGCTGTGGCTGACCGGAATTGTTGAACCGGCAAAGCTTTACTCAAACTTCGGCGGCTCGACCATCATATTCCTTATCGGTATGTCCATCGAGGTTTACGCGCTTGAGGTAACGGGCCTTGTTGATATGGCGGCCTCCAAGATCTTCAGAGGCAAGGTCGTTGAGAAAGAGCGCGTCGCTGTTTTCGTGACGTGCATGTTCTCCGGCATTATCACCGGCTTTATCTCCAACACTGCGCTTGTTGTTCTTATGATTCCCGTTCTTGCCGGTGCAGCCGTCAAGTCCTGCGGTAAGCTTCACCCCAAGTACCTGCTGATGGGCGTTGCCGTTGAGGCGACCGTTGGCGAATCCATCTCCCTCATCGGCGGCGCGCCCAACCTTGCGGCGCAGGGCGCACTTGAGGCTGCCGGCGTAGAAACCATGGGCTTCTTTTCCGCCGCTCCTCTGACCATCGTTCTTGTTGTTATCACTGCTTTCTACTTTGCTACCATCGGCTACAATATACTCGTTAAGACCTGCAACTTCGACGATCCTCTCGTCACCGGCTCTCTCGACGCTCCGAAGGAGGCTCCTACCGCTCCCCTGTGGAAGCAGCTTGTCGCTATCGGCGTTCTTGTCGGCTCCATCATCTGCTTCATCATCAAGCTGGCCGACAACCAGGTCATCACCTTCATCGGCTGCATCATCCTCTGGATCACCGGCACTGTTCCCGTTGTTCCCTCCCTCAAGAATGTTGACTGGAACACCATGTGGAACCTGAACTTCTGCCTTGTTGTCGCTTCCGCAGTCAACACCTCCGGCACCGGCACCTGGGTTGCAAACGGCATACTGAACATTCTCGGCGACAACGCGAACTACACCACCATCATACTCTGCGTTGCTGCTATCGGCGGCATCCTGACCCAGTTCATGTCCAACACCGCCACCAACGCAATGTTCACGCCTATCTGCATTTCCCTTGCACAGGGCATCGGCGTAAGCCCGCTTGCTATTGTCATCCCCGCGCTTGTCATGGTCAACAATGCAGTTATATCCCCCATCGGCAGCCCCTGCATGACTGTCTCCCTCGCCGGCGGCTACCGCCCGAAGGATTACCTCGTTGTGGGTCTGCCTCTGCTGATCATACTTATCCCGTTCACCGTACTTGCCTCCCTGCTGTTCTACGCAGTGTAAGTCCGGCACGGCAATAATAACATATAAACCGCCAATATCTCTCAGACCGCATATCCGGTCTGGGAGATGCGGCGTATCGAGGGCTTTTTGTTAATTAAATATCCGTCAATGCCCTCGCTGCGCCGGAACACATCCGTAAAATTGCTATAATGGAGAAAGAATTATGCTCATCAAGTTTACTGAAGAACAATCCATGATCCGCGATATGGTAAGGGACTTTACCGAAAAGGAAGTTGCTCCCCGTGACAAGTGGATGGACGAGAACGGCTTTGACTGGGGCGTATACAACAAGCTCTGCGAGACCGGGCTTGTCGGCGTACATTTCCCCGAGGAGTACGGCGGTGCAGGCTGCGACGCCGTTACCAGCACCATCGTCATCCACGAGCTGGCCAAGGGTAGCGCAAGCATGGCTCTGGCACTGGATATAAGCTGGGTCGCCTCCGACATGATCCTGCACAACGGCACGCCCGAACAGAAGGCAAAATACCTTCCTCTCGCCGCGGAGGGCAAAATATTCGCATTCGGTCTGACTGAGGCGAGTGCCGGCTCCGACGCCGCGCGCATACAGACCACCGCAGTCAAGGCGGAGGACGGCAGCTGGATACTCAACGGCGGCAAGTCCTGGATCACCAACTCCGGCATTGCGGACTATTACATCATCATGGCAATAACTGACCGCAGCAAGGGTGCAAAGGGCATCTCCGCTTTCATCATGCCCAAGGAGACCGAGGGTCTTATCATCGGCAAGCACGAGGACAAGATGGGTATGCGCGGCACCAGCACCTGTGAGCTCTCATTTGACAATATGCGTCTGCCGGCAGACGCGCTGCTCTCCTCCGAGGGTATGGGCTTCAAGATTGCCATGCAGGGCCTTGACGGCGGACGCATAAGCGTCGCGGCAATATCCTGCGGCCTTTCCGAGCATGCGTTTGAGGTCGCAAAGGCCTACGCGAACGAGCGTATCACCTTCGGCAAGCCCATCGCAAAACATCAGGCAATACAGTTCAAGTTTGCAGACATGGCAACAGACATCACAGCGATGCAGATGATGGTTTACAACGCAGCAGAGGCCAAAGCCTCCGGCAAGCGTCACACTCTTGAGGCAGCGGAAGCAAAGCTGTTCTGCTCCTCCCGCTGCACCCAGATCTGCCTTGAGGCGCTTCAGATACTCGGCGGCAACGGCTACAGCAAGGAATTTCACGTTGAGCGCTTCGTCAGAGACGCCAAGCTCCTTGAAATCGGCGAAGGTACCAGCGAGATACTGCGCATGGTCATCGGTGGCACGGTTCTCGGCAAGTAAGACTGTTCTATATTTTGGAGATTTGATATGAAAATACTCGTATTTGTAAAGCAGGTTCCCGATACGGACGATGTAAAGCTGGACCCCAAGACCGGTAACCTCCAGCGTGAGGGTGTAAAGAGCATCCTCAACCCACTCGACGCAAATTCCATTGAGTGTGCATTGCAGCTCAAGGAGAAATTCGGCGGCACTGTCGCCGCAGTCACCATGGGGCCTCCTCAGGCTGAGGACGTGCTGAAAAAGGCTCTCGCACTCGGCTGTGATGAGGCGTACCTTCTGTCTGACCGCGCCTTCGGCGGTGCTGACACTCTTGCGACCTCCTACACGCTTGCAAAGGCGGCGGAGAAGATAGGCGACTATGACCTGCTGCTGTTCGGCAAGCACGCCGTTGACGGCGACACCGCGCAGACCGGCCCCGCCACTGCGGCTTTCCTTGGCCTGCCGCAGATCACGCTTGCCTCCAGCCTCTCCGTTGAGGACGGCTGGGTCGTGTGTGACCGCGTGCTGGAAAACACCGTGGAGCGTGTGCGCGCAAAGCTGCCCGCAGTTGTCACTGTGTGCGACGGGATAAACACTCCGCGCTATCCCAGCCCGAAAAACATTATGAAATGCTTGAAGAAGCCCCGCTTCGTCTGGAATGCTGCTGAGCTTGACGCCGACGTATCCATGACCGGTGTGAAAGGCTCCCCCTCTTCCACAAAGAAGGTATTTGAGCCTGAAAAGAGTGCGCTCAGTACTGTATACTTTGACGGCACTGCCGACGAAATCGCGGTGAAGTTTGCCGACATGCTCGAGAGCGAGCACGTACTGTGAGGAGGCATTGAAATGACTAAAGAAAACTACAAAGGCATCTGGATATTCGCGGAGCAGCGCAACGGGATTCTCAACTCTGTGACGCTTGAGCTTCTGGCCAAGGCGCAGGAACTCAAGGCTCACAACGGAGAGAATATAACCGCAGTGCTTCTCGGCAGCGGCGTTGCCTCTCTTTCCGACACCCTCATCGCCCACGGCGCAGATCAGGTCATCGTGGCCGAGCATGAAAACCTCGCATCCTACAGCGCGCGCCCATATCAGCAGGCTCTCACGCAGCTTGCCGAAAAGTACAACCCTTCTATCATTCTCTACGGCGCCACTACTCTCGGTCGTGACCTTGCCCCGCGCATGATGGTCTCGCTCAAGACTGGCCTTACCGCAGACGCGATAGACCTTGGCTACGACGAGGACGGTGTGTTTTATCAGACTACCCCCGCATACGGCGGAAAGATACTTGCCCATATCGTCATTCTTGAGAAGCGTCCGCAGATGGCAACTGTGCGTCCCATGATGTTCACCCCGCTGGAGGCCGACACTTCCAGGACCGGGCGTGTTATCACCGAGAGTGTAGTTGTAGATCGTGAGGACAGCTATGAGGTCATCTCCTCCGAAAAGAAAGACATCTCCGGCGCTGCTATAGATCAGGCCGAGCTTCTTGTCAGCGGCGGACGCGGCATAAAGTCTGAGTCTGACTTCCGTATGCTCGGCGAGCTGGCGGCCCTTCTTGGCGGTCAGGTTGCGGCCTCCCGTCCACCGGTTGACATGGGATGGCTGCCGCATGAGCAGCAAATCGGTCAGTCCGGCACTGCCGTCAAGCCTGATCACATTATCAATGTCGGCATATCCGGCTCCGTGCAGTATGAGGTCGGCATGCAGAACAGCGGCTGCATCATCAGTATCAACCACAACCCCGATGCGCCCATTTTTGCCATCTCCAATTACGGCGTTGTCGGCGACTACAGAAGCATTGTTCCCGCAATAATAGCCGAGATCAAAAAGCGCAAATAAGCTGGCGTCTATCCTCTCTTTACAATTAAGTCAAGACCACCGGCTCAGCCGGTGGTCTTGACTCAGCCTGTCGAAAAACGCGGTGCTGGTTTAAG
>URPU01000060.1 GCA_900549865.1 uncultured Eubacteriales bacterium | reverse complement strand
GTATTGTTTTCGCGTCTGCGGACGCGAAACTCTGCGAGGCTTTTTTGACAGGCAAAAGTCCACGCCGCTTTCGCGGCGCGGACTGCAAGGCTATATGGGAAACTTTGAAGAGGTTTTGTCTTACTTGATCTCAAGACGGCGGCTGGCGGGAACCTCGGCCTTCTTCTTGGGCATAGTCAGGGTGAGCACGCCGTCGTTATAGGACGCCTCGATAGCGTCGGTGTCAATGCCGGTGACGTCAAAGCTGCGGCTGTAGGAGCCGTAGAAACGCTCACGCTTTACGAAGTTCTTTTTCTTGTCCTCGTCGTCGAACTTGCGCTCAGCGCTGATGGTGAGGCAGTCGTTCTCAATGTCGATCTTGATATCATCCTTGCTGAAGCCGGGCAGCTCGGCCTCCAGCTTGAAGGCGTCGCCGGTATCGCTGACGTCGGTGCGGAAAGCAGAGATAACACTGCCGTTGCCGAAGAAGCTGCGCTCCATATTGTCCAGTTCACGGAAGGGGTCAAAGTTCGTCATGTGGCGGATAGTACGGTCAAAAGGAATAAGTTCAAACATAATATATAACCTCCAAATTTTATTTACATTTCAAATCCGGTGAAACATTCATTTCTTTCGTTTCATCGTATATATAAGATACCGCACAAATATTAATAAATATAGCTTATTTTATGAACACAACGTTAACGTTAGCACTCGTTGCGTAAGAGTGCTAACGTTAGCTATGTGAAAAGCAAGGCTTTGTTAGAATGCCTTACTTTTTCAGCATGTCAAAAAGCCTCGCAGAGTTTGTCGCCCGCAGGCGGCAAAAAATTTTTGACCATTTTCTCTCACGACATGTGCGTGAGAGAAAATACTTCTCAGGCTGCAAGTGTGGAATTTATCCGCCGCGGCGGATAAATTATGCGCGCAGCAGACTGCGATCCTTTTGTCGGAAAAACCGAAGGTTTTTTCGACAGTATCAAAAAGCAGGGCATGAATAGCATGCCCTGCTTTGTCCAGATGTATTCCCTTTTTATCAGAGAACCTTTGCAAGAAAGTCCTTGAGGCGCGGGTTTTCGGGCGCGTCGAACATCTTATCGGGCGTCCCCTCTTCAAGTATTTTGCCGTCGGCCATGAACAGCACGCGGTCGCCCACCTCGCGGGCAAAGCCCATCTCGTGCGTCACGACGACCATGGTCATCCCCTGCTGCGCCAGTTCCTTCATGACGTCCAAAACCTCGCCCACCATTTCGGGGTCGAGCGCGCTGGTCGGCTCGTCAAAGAGCATGACCTCCGGCTCCATCGCAAGGGCGCGCACTATGGCAATACGCTGCTTCTGTCCGCCGGAAAGCATCGCGGGATACTCGTTCGCCTTGTCCTCAAGCCCGATGCGCGCAAGCAGCTTCATCGCCATTTCGTCGGCCTCGGCCGGTGTCTTGAGCTTGAGGTGCACCGGCGCAAGCGTGATATTCTTCTTCACCGTCATATGCGGGAAGAGATTGAAGTGCTGGAACACCATGCCCATCTTCTGGCGGTGCAGGTTTATATCCACGGACTTGTCGAAAAGATTCACGCCCTTGAAGTATATCTCGCCGGAGGTCGGCTCCTCCAGAAGATTCAGCGAGCGCAGCATTGTAGACTTGCCGGAGCCGGACGGCCCGATTATCGCCACGACCTCGCCGCGCTTGACGTCCATGCTGCAATCGTCCAGTGCCTTTACCTTGCCGTCGTTATATTCCTTTACAAGATTACGGACGGAAATGAGAACCTCACTGCTGTTTGTCGCCACGGCGCATCCTCCTCTCTATTGCCTCGATACCCTTTGAGGCGGGGTAGTTTATGCAGAAATAAATGAGCGCGGCCATGGTGTACGGCGCAAGCGTGATATAGGTGGCGCTGGCCGTGGTCTTTGCGGCAAACATGAGCTCCGCCATGCCCAGCATGGAGCAGATAGAGCTTTCCTTCACCATGGTGACGATCTCATTGGCAAGCGCGGGAAGCACATTCTTTATCGCCTGCGGCAGAACGACGAGGCGCATGCTGCTGCCCGCGTTCAGACCGAGGGAGCGCGCCGCCTCCGTCTGTCCGATATCCACGGCGAGTATGCCGCCGCGGAAGATCTCCGCCACATAGGCCGAGGAGTTCAGCGCCAGCGCGACAACGCCGGGAATGAAGCGGCTGATATCCACGAAGCCGAGAATGGTGACGCGCGGGATGGATATGACGCCGAAGAGGCCGAAGTAAATAATGCTGAGCTGCACGAGCAGCGGCGTCGAACGGAACACCGCGATATACGCGCCGGACAGGCACTTTATAAAGCGGTTCTTGCTCAGGCGCATGAGCGCCAGCAGCAGCGCCGGGATGACCGCCAGCGCGACGGACACGACCGCCAGCAGCAGCGTATACTCAATGCCCTGTATGAAAAACTGGCCGTATTTAGGAAAGAAGGAGAAATTGACAAAGCTTGCCGGGCTCATACCGGCGAAGAGATTTGACCACCACATATCTATAATCCTTTCTACTGATGGTGATAATGCGCAAAATGGAAAGCCGGTAAGAATATTATCGGCTTTCCAATGTTTTTGTGCAGAGCTTCACTTGCGCCCGTCAGGGAGCGTCGGCAGAAACCTCGACCGCGACGTCGCCAAGCTCATCGGCCTTTGCCACAAACTCGTCCACCTTGTTGTCGGCGAGCATCTGGGCGATGGCTGCGTTGATGCCGGGAAGAAGGCCCTTCGGGTCGCCCTTCTGGACGGCGACGCAGTACGGCTCAGCCGCGCCGAGCTCATCGGAAGCGGATGCGACCTTCAGGTCGGGATTGGACTTCTCGTACTGGAGGGCAACACTGCCGTCGAGAACAGCAGCGTCGATCTTATCGTTGACGAGCTGGTTGATTATATCGTTGACGTTCTGGAGAGAGACAAGGTTCGCGCCGGGCATGCTGTCGGTGACGATGGCTTCCTTGGTGGTGGCAGTCTGCGCCGCGACGCTCTTGCCGTCGAAGTCGGCGAGGGTCTTGTACTGGTCGGCGTTCTCAGCCTTGACAAGGATCATTGCGGGGTAGTCGGTGTAGTAGGGGTCGGAGAAGTCAGCGGAATTGAGACGCTCTTCGGTCGGCTCCATCGCGGCCATGACCATGTCGTAGTCGCCCTTCTGGAGAGAAGCAAGCAGATAGTCAAAGGACATGTTCTCGACCTTGAGGGTCTTGCCCATGCTCTCGGCAATGTACTCCGCGGCAAAAACGTCGATGCCGCCGTAGGTCATGCTGCCGCTCTCATCGGGATACATGAACTCAAAAGGAGCATAGTCAGCAGAGGTGCCGAGGATAAGCTCGTCGCTGTCAGTAGTCTTGGCGGAGCCGCATGCGCACAGTGCGAAAACCATCGCAAGTGCGAGTATCATAGTAATAAGCTTTTTCATATTTTCTCCTCTATTCGCTTTTTATTCAAATGTCTTTCGACGGTATGCAGTATAGCACGAATAAATATGCAATGTCAATACCAAATGTGTGAATTTTTATGGCCGGTTTTTTCGTCGCAACTGTACGATTTGTACAAACGAGAAAAATATAGCTTGCACGGCGGCCTTCGGGCGGTTATAATATGATTCGACATCAGATCGGCGGTATGTATTATGCAAAATGCAATGAATATTATGAATAACTCGTATCTGCATATTGATATGAATGTATTCAGAAAAAATATGAATACTCTGCTTGCCTCCCTCCCGGCGGGCGTGCAGCTCATCCCTGTTTTGAAGGATGACGCATACGGGCTGGGGCTGGGGCGCATGGCCGCGGCGGCTACGGAGTTCGACGCCGTGCGGCGCGTCGCGGTGGCGCACGTGTCCGAGGGGCTTGCACTCAGGCAGCAAGGCTTTGAAAAGGACATCCTCGTGCTCGGCAGTGCCCTACCCTTCCAGCTTCCTGCGGCAGTTGCGGCGGGGCTGGAGCTTGCGGCCGGGTCCGCGGAATTCGTATCGGCGCTCGACGCGGCCGCGGCGCAGGCCGGGCGGCGGGCGCGCGTGCATGTGAAGATAGACACCGGGCTGCACCGCATAGGGGCGGAGCCGGGGGATGAACTGGCCGCGCTGGCGGAGGCGCTGCGCCGCGCGGGGCACATCGATGCCGTGGGCATATTTTCGCACTTCGCCGACACGGATAACGAGGCCGCCTCGCGCGCGCAGTACGCATGCTTCATGCAGGGCACGGCGCAGCTTGCGCAGACGGGCTTTACAGGGCTCCTGCGGCACATATGCAGCTCCGCCTCCTATGAGCAGTACCCCGAGTACGCGCTGGACGCGGTGCGCATCGGGCGCGCGCTGTATATGGACAGCCCTGACGGCGTGAGCCACGGGATAGAAGAGGCCGTGACCTGGCGCAGCTACATCACGGCGGTGAAGCAGCGCCGCGCGGGCGACAGTCTCGGCTACGGCGGCGCGTACAGGCTCGCACACGACGCAAAGATTGCGACAGTGGGTGTGGGCTACGGCGACGGGCTGAACGAGGCGCTGTGCCGGGTACACGCGGACGTGCTCATCGGCGGGAAGCGCTGCGCGCTGCTGGCGTGCTGCATGGATCAGTGCTTTGCCGACGTGACGGGGATCGACTGCGTCCCCGGCGATGAGGTGACGTTCTTCGGCCATGACGGGCAGGGCAACTTCCTGCCGTCGCAGGAGGTCGCCGCGCTCATCGGCAGCGACGAGGGCTGCGGGCTGACAAGCGCGCTGTCGCCGCGCGTGGCAAGAATATACGGGGAATGAACGGTCAAAGCCGCGTCGGACGATGCGGCTTTTGCATTTGACGCGCGCGGCGCGTGCATGTATAATGGTGAAAAACGAAAAGGAGCGCGCACATGAGCAAGGCCGACGAGATATTCATCCAAAACTGCCGCGACATTCTCTCAAGCGGCACATGGGACACCGATAGTGAGGTGCGTCCCCGGTGGGAGGACGGCGCACCGGCGCACACGATAAAGAAATTCGGCATTGTGAACCGGTACGACCTGAGCGAAGAGTTCCCAATCCTCACTATCCGGCGCACATACTGGAAGTCCGCGATAGACGAGCTTTTGTGGATATGGCAGGCGAAGAGCAACAACGTGCACGACCTGCGCACGCGCGTGTGGGATGCATGGGCGGACGAGAACGGCTCCATCGGCAAGGCATACGGCTATCAGCTCGGCGTGAAGCACCACTATCCCGAGGGAGATATGGATCAGGTAGACAAGGTGCTGTGGGATCTCAAGCACAACCCCGCCTCGCGGCGCATAATGACGAATATCTACACCTTTGCAGATCTGAGCGAGATGGCGCTTTACCCCTGCGCGTACTCGATGACCTTCAACGTGACCGGCAGGCGCCTCAACGCGATACTCAACCAGCGCTCACAGGACATGCTGGCAGCGAACAACTGGAACGTCGTGCAGTATGCAGTGCTGACGATGATGCTGGCGCAGGTGTCCAGGCTTGAGGCGGGCGAATTCGTGCACGTTATCGCGGATGCGCACATATATGACAGGCACGTGCCCGCGATAGAGGAGATCATCGCAAACGAGCCGAAGCGCGCCCCTGTACTTCACATCGACCCGGATGTGGACGATTTTTATAAATTCACGCGCGACAGCTTCTCCATGGAGGGCTATGAGTACTCTGAATTCACGCAAAAGATCCCCGTCGCGCTGTGAGACTGAATCGCAGAAGCCGTGCAGCAAAACAAGAGCAAGAACTCGCAAAAGAGCTGGGCTTGGTCGTATTCTTTGCATCCGCGATGTAGCAGAAAGGCTATTCTTTGTCTATAAAACGTAATCTTACGGAGGTGATTTTGACACATGACAGGTCCGGATCCGAACAGCATATACCCCAATGAAAGCATCAGGCAGATCGTATATATCAAAAACGTCATTACCCGGCCAAACATAATCGCCGGCGACTACAGCTATTACGACGACGTGGACGGCGCAGAAAGGTTTGAAGAGCACGTCACGCATCATTACGAGTTTCTGGGCGACAGGCTTATCATCGGGAAATTCTGCGCGATAGCAAGGGGCGTAGAATTCGTCATGAACGGCGCGAATCACAGGATGAACAGCCCCACGACCTATCCGTTCAACATAATGGGCGGCGGATGGGAGCAGTTCACCCCGGCGCTGGAGGATCTTCCGCTGAAGGGAGATACCGTCGTCGGAAACGATGTGTGGATCGGGCAGAATGTGACAGTGATGCCGGGCGTGCACATCGGCAACGGCGCGATCATCGGCGCAAACTCCGTCGTGGCGAAGGACGTGCCGCCCTATTGCGTCGCGGGCGGGAACCCATGCCGGGTGATCCGGCAGCGCTTCGACGAGGAGCTTACCGCGTACCTGCTGGCACTGAAATGGTGGGATTGGGACGCGGACAAAATATTCCGCAACATGGAGGCGCTGTGCAGCGGCGACCTGACGAAGATCAGAAGCATCAAAGACTGACAGCCGCAAAAATTTTATATATCTCTTGGCAAGTAACCGTTTGGTAACTATAATACAAGTTGCCGAACGGTTACTGCTGTAAAAGGAGGACAAAGACATGGCCGGAGACACGAAGGAGCGTATACTGGACGCCGCGCTGGAGCTGTTTGCCCGGTGCGGATATCTTGGCACGTCTATGAGCGACATCGCCAAGCAGCTCGGCATCACCAAGGCCGCGCTGTACAAGCACTACGCCAGCAAGCAGGAGATACTTGACCGCATAGTAGAGCGGATGAACGAGATGGACCGTGAGCGTGCGCGCGAATACGAAATGCCGGAGGCAGAGCCGGACGGCTTTGCTGAGGCCTATCTGCGCATTCCCGCGGAGAAGATACGCGCATACAGCGCGGCGCAGTTCTACCACTGGACGCGGGAGACGTTTCCCGCGAACTTCCGCAAAATGCTGACGCTGGAGCAGTACCGCGCGCCGGAGCTTGCGCGGCTGTACCAGAACTATCTTGCCGCGGGGCCGGTGGAGTACATGGCGGCGATCTTCCGGAAGCTGACGGACTCCGATGATACGGCGATGCAGCTTGCGCTGGAGTTCTACGGGCCGATGTACCTGCTTTACAGCGTGTATGACGCCGCGGAGGAAAAGAGCGGCGTTTCCTCCATGCTGGACGCGCACATCGACCGGTTCATTGCGAAGATAGAAGCCGGGTATCGAAAAGGCGGAACGGCGACATGAAGCGCGCCGGGAAGGAGAAGAAGATCATTATGAAGCTTTATTTCGGGAACGCCGTGACGACAGTCACAACGCTGATGATACTGGCCCTGCTGGGGTTTATCGGGTATTCGGTCTGCAGCCGCGCGCATATCACGTTCTGGGGGCGCAGAAGCGCCGTGCTGCTGGTCTTTGGCCTTGCGGTGTGCTGCTTCGCGGCGGCGCGGGACGGGCTGGACAAGACCATACAGCACGCAATTGACGGAAGTTGTGCGCCGGGGCTGTTCCCGCTGGTCAGCGTGCCGACCGTCGCCGGCTGCATAGGCGCGGCGCTGATAATCATTGCCGCCGTCGCCACGCCCATCGCAAAAACGCAGCGGACACGCGAGATATGGTTCTACATCATGTCCGGCGGCGCGATGGCAAAGATCGTGACGATGGAGCTTGCAAGGATGACCGGCTGAAACCGGCCGCGCCGTAAGGAGGAAACGCATATGCCGCAGATGAACAGAGGCGGGAAATTTATCTTCGGAGTATCCGTAATAGGCCGCGACGGCCTTGTGCAGCTTCCGCCGCAGGCCGTGGAGGAATACTCCATCGCTGCGGAAGGGCGGGTGTATCTTTTCACCGGAAGCAGGAGCACGGGCGGCTTCTGCGTGACGCGGCGGGGGCTTCTGCTGCCGTCGAAGCTGGGGCACATTCTGACCGAGACGCCGGAGCTGCTGAACTACGCGGCCCCGGCCGGGCGCTTCATTCCCTATAAGGGGCGCGCCTATTGCTGGGTCGAAATATCCGAGGGCGGTGCAGTCCGGCTGACGGGGGAAATGCTGGCCTTTCTGAATCTGACGCCCGGAATGCGGCTTCTTTCCATCCGCAGCAGCGACATCGCCTTCACGATGGGCGCAAAGGGGTCGCTTCTGGAGAGGGCGGCGGGCATCAGGGCCCCGTCGCTGTACAACCATTTTCCGGGCAAGCAGGCCATATTCGACGCGATAGTCGAATCCACCGCGGCGCGGTATGAGGCGGACACGGACAAGATAGACATCCACGTGCAGGATTCGGCGCAGGACATCCCCGTTTTCACGGGGATAACCGAGGACTTTCTTTTTGAGAAGGTGCGCCAGATATTCGAGTACTCGCTTCACAACGAGTCTATAAGCCGCTTCCGGCGCATGATGACCATCGAGCAGTTCCGTTCGCCGGAGCTTGCGGCGCTGTACTCCAAGCGGTATGTGGATCGCGTGGTCGCGTATCACGCCGGTATCTTCCGCTCGTTTATCGCCGCGGGCGAGATACGCGCGGCGGATCCGGAGGTGCTTGCGATGATGTACGTCGCCCCCGTGCTGTCGCTCATCGGGATATGTGACCGCCAGCCGGAGAGAGAGGAGGAATGCCTTGAAAAGCTGCGGCGGCACGTGTGTCTCTTCTTCCGCACGGTACACGCGAAGGGATAACATTGGGCTGTCAGGTGCAAGCAGTTTTGCCGAGGCAGAAAGGCGGCCAGACGACGAAAAGGCCGCAGGGAATACTTTGTGTATTGGCAAGGTCTTTGAGGATGTATGGGCGTACTTTCTGCCCGTCAAAACCGTGTGTGTCCTTGTCAACCGAGGGTAAGAATAATGAAAAGAACATTGACTCAAAAGCTGGGGCTGCTGGGCGTCGTCAGTCTGCTGTCCTATACTGCGGCGGTCGTGCCGCTGTCGATAATCTCGCTGTCGGTCATCATTGCCGCCGGGGCAAAGGACAGGCGCTGTCGCTCATACGGGATATGCGCCGGTGTCGCGCTGGGGATGATGCTTACCGGCGCGCTGGGCATACAGCTTGTGCCCGCTGCATACTTCGGCGTGGCCGAGCGCTTCAGCGTGTTTGCCGCGACGGGCTTCAACGCGGCGCTGGGCCTGCATCTGTTCTGCACAGCCGCTGAGGCTAATTACAAGGAGAATGAAAATGCGAAGCAGAGTTTATCCCCGTCCGCATGACGGGCAGACGGTTTATCTAAAAGACGTCATCACCGGGCCGAACATCGAGGTCGGCGAGTACACAATATACAACGACTTCGTGCGCGACCCGCGGGATTTTGAGAAGAACAACGTCCTCTATCACTATCCCATCAACGGCGACAGGCTGGTGATCGGCAGGTTCTGCTCCATCGCCTGCGGCGCGAAGTTCATGTTCACAAGCGGAAACCATTCGATGCAGTCGCTGGCGAACTACACCTTCCCCATATTCTTTGACGAGTGGGGTCTTGACGTGAAGGACATATGCGACGCATGGGACAACAAGGGGGATACCGTCATCGGGAATGACGTGTGGATAGGCTATGAAGCCGTCATCATGCCGGGCGTCAAAATCGGCGACGGGGCCGTGATCGGCACGCGGGCAGTAGTGACGAAGAACGTGCCGCCATACACCATCGTGGGCGGCGTTCCGGCAAAGCCCATCCGCCGCCGCTTTGACGACGCGACTGTTGAAAAGCTCGAAGCCCTGCGCTGGTGGGATTGGGATGAGGACCGGCTCAAACGCGCGCTTCCCGCCATACAGGCCGGGGATATCGCCGCACTTGCGGCGCTGTAACGGAGGGCAGGAGGCATGAAGCCAGTCAGTATAGACCCGAAGGCCACGACACGCGCGGCGGCCTTCGAGCTGTGGATGAATGCGCCGAACCCGACGGTGACGTTTTTCAAGACGCTGGACGTAACGCCGCTCGTCCGCCTGAGCCGCAGGCGCGGCCTGAAATTCAACATGCTGATGTGCTACTGCATCGGCCGGGCGGCAAGCGGGATAAAGGAATTCTACACGCTTCCCGTCGGGCAGGAGCTTCTGCAATACGACAGCATCGCGGTCAACACCATCGTGAAGAACCGCCGCGGCGAGGTCAGCTCCTGCGACGTGCCGTTTTTTAACAGCCTTGAGCGATTCAGCGCCGATTATCTGCGCCTGACGCGCGAGACTGCGGAACGCTGTGAAAACCACGATTTGACAGAGAGCATGGTCATCGGCACCTCCGCCATCGTGGACACGGAAATCGACGGCGCGGTGGGCATGTACAGCGGCATTTTCAACAATCCGTTCATCATCTGGGGCAAATATAACGGCGGGCTGTTCAGGACGACATTGAAGCTGTCGTTCCAGTTCCACCACACGCAGATGGACGGCGCGCACGCCGGGCGCTTCCTGCGGCATTTGCAGGAAAGCATCTACAGCATGAAGCAAAAACAGATCTGACGCACAAACAAATTCAAATTTAACGAAACAGATTTAAGGAGAACTTTTTGAAGCTTATCGTTTTATCACCGGAGCGTGTGGCCTGACCGGGAGGTCTGGCAAATCCATTCACACGCCATTCCTCCCGAAGCCGCGGAACACATCTTCAGGAGGATAAACAATGAACCGCGAAAACAAACGCAAAACATTTGAAAAGGGTTACTATAAAACTCACGCATGCAATGACACGTTCACCTGCAAGGTCTGCGGCCGGCTGTGCACCCCGGAGAACGCGGGCAGCGGCCATCGCAACCACTGCCCCAACTGCCTGTCCAGCCTGCATGTTGACATAGAGCCGGGCGACAGGGAGAGCGACTGCGGCGGCATCATGGAGCCGATATCGGTCTGGGTGCGCAGGGGCGGCGAGTGGGCCGTCATACACCGCTGCAAGCGCTGCGGCGCGCTGAGCTCCAACCGCGTGGCGGCGGACGACAATCCCATGAAGCTCATGAGCATCGCCATGAAGCCCCTGTGTGAGCCGCCCTTCCCCCTGGAACGCATTGAGGAAATGACCGCCCTGATGGGCGGCGAGGGAAGCTTGAAGTAACCAGACACACACCAGACGCGCATAGACGCAGAGACTTACCGCGCAGTATTTCCTCTGCGTCTCTTTTAAAAGGAGAGACATTATTATGATGAATAAAACCAACTCTAAGCAGCATGATTTTTCTGTGAGATACAGCCGCGCGGCCGCCGCGCTTCTTTCGGCGGCGATGCTTTTCGCGCTTGCGGCCTGCGGGAAGCAGGCCGGCGATGCGCCAACTCCCCTGCCCTCCCCCACCCAGCAGGCAACGCCGCCGGTGGAGCAGACGCAGACTCCGCCTGTGGTCACGGAAGCGCCCGCGGTCGAAAGCGCCGCGCCGGTTGAGGCCCCAGCCTCCGATGTTGAGCCGTGGAAGGTCGAATTCGAGAAAAGCCTGCTTGAAAACTACGGCGTCACACCGGAGTATTATGAGGATCTGGGCGACGGGATATATCAGGTCTATGTGAAGATAGACGGCAAGCTCGTCCCATACGTCGCGGTCGATTCCGCGACGGGCGATTATCACGGCTAACGAAAAACAGAGACAACAGAGACAGGGAGTTCTTTCCCTGTCTCTGCTGCTATACTGCCCTGCGGGGTGCAAAGGGCAAAAAACGTCGAGCGTGTTTTCGCCCGGCGCGGTAGAATACCGCACGTAAGGAGATGAAGCACATGAAGGAGCAGGTGCTGGCCGTCCAGCGGATGCAGGACTATATTGAGCGAAATGGCGCGGAGGAGATCAGCCTTTCGGATCTTGCGCGCGCGTCGCTGTTTTCCCCGTGGTATTCCTACAGGCTGTTTCGCAGCTATCTCGGCCTGACGCCGGCGGAGTACATCCGCAAATGCCGTCTGACCGAGGCGGCGAAGCGGCTTCGCGGCGGAGCGGTGAAGGTCATCGACGCTGCGCTTGACGCGGGCTTTGCCAACGTGGACACCTTCACGCGGGCATTCAACCGGGAGTTCGGCCTGAACCCCAGCGACTATATGAAGCGCCCCGTGCCCGTCACGTTCTTCATTCCTTATGGCGCAAAATACCGCGAACTGAGAAAGGAGAACATCGACGTGACCAACATTCAACCGGTTTTCATACAGGTCGTCCGCAAGCCGGAGCGCCTGTGCATCATCAAGCGCGGCACGCACGCGGAGGATTACTTCCCATACTGCGAGGAGGTGAGCTGCGACGTGTGGGGCATGCTTATGAGCATGCGTTCCCTCTGCGGCGAGCCTGTTTCCATGTGGCTGCCGCCGCGGTACAAGAAGCCCGGCACCTCCACCTATGTGCAGGGCGTGGAGGTCGAGCCGGACTACATCGGCGTCATTCCGGAGGGTTTTGACACCATTCACCTGCCGGAGGCGGAGTATCTGATGTTTCAGGGCCAGTCCTTCCGCGAGGAGGATTACTGCGAGGCCATACGCGCCGTGCAGCACGCAATGGACATGTACGACCCGGCGAACATCGGATACCGCCGGGATGACGAGAACCCACGCATCCAGCTTGAGCCGCGCGGCGGGCGCGGGTATATCGAGCTTCGCGCCGTGAGGAGGGCCGCGGAATGAGCGAGGCCATTTTTGTCGAAGGGCTTACTAAAGCCTATGGCGGTAAAACCGTGGTCGATCACTTGGGCTTCACGGTGCAAAGCGGCACGGTGTTCGGTCTGCTGGGCGCAAACGGCGCGGGGAAGAGCACGACCATTGAGTGTATGCTCGGCACGAAGCGGGCAGATGCGGGAACGGTGCGCCTGCTGGGGCAGGACACGGCAAAGCGTCGCCGCGCGCTTTTTGAGCGCATCGGCGTGCAGTTTCAGGAGGGCGACTATCACAGAGAGATCAAGGTTTCAGAGCTTTGCGAGGAGACCGCAAGTCTTTACCGCGCCCCCGCCGATTGGCGCACGCTGTGCGGGCAGTTCGGCATCGTGGATAAGGCCGGAACGGCGGTAAAAAGTCTGTCCGGCGGCGAAAGGCAGCGGCTTTTCATTGTGCTGGCGCTGATAGGGCAGCCGGAGCTTGTGTTTCTTGACGAGCTGACTACCGGGCTTGACGCGAAGGCGCGCCGCGACGTCTGGAAAACGCTTGAGGCGCTCAAGGCGCGCGGACTGACCATCTTTCTGACGTCGCACTTCATGGACGAGGTCGAGGCGCTGTGCGACGAGATATGCATTCTGAAAAAGGGCGTTCCCGTTTTCCGGGGCACCGTGGAACAGGCGAAAATACAGTGCGGCTGCAGCCGCTTTGAGGATGTGTATTTGCAGCTTTCGGATGAGGAGGCGGACGAATGAAGCGCTATTTTACTTTTCTGAAAACGGAGCTCAAGCTCAGCGTGCGGGATATGAACATGCCTATATTCGCTGTCATCATGCCGCTCGTGATCTTCATCATTCTCGGCATCATATACGGTGCAGAGCCCGCCTATGACGGCGCAGACTATACATTTCTGGAGCAGACCTTCGGTGCGGCCGCTGCGATCGCCATCTGCGCGGGCGGCCTGATGGGTCTGCCGCAGGCGGTATCCGGTCTGCGGGAGATGAAGATTCTCAAGCGCTTCCGCGTCACGCCGGTCAGCCCGGTATTTGTTCTGGGCGTCGAGCTGTCCATGTATATCGTTTACTGTATCGTGTCTCTGGCAACGTTGGCCGCGGCGGCGCTTTTGTGGGGCGTGCGGCTGCGCGGCTCGCTTCCGGCTTTCCTCGGAAGCTGGGCGCTCGCCATGCTCTCGACCCTGTCCATCGGTATGCTGGTGGGCGGCGTGGCAAAGGATATCAAGCAGGCCAGCGTCATCGCGTCGATCCTCTATTTCCCGATGCTCATCTTTTCCGGCACGACGCTGCCGGTCGAGGTCATGCCGCCCGTGATGCAGAAGATCGTCAGCTTCTTCCCGCTGACGCAGGGGATCACGATGATGAAAAACGCCTTTCTCGGCGTTGGTGCGGGAAGCGGCCTGACGCCGATGTGCGTGATGCTCGGCCTCACGGCGCTGTGCGCCGTCCTTTCCGTCCGCTTTTTGGTGCCGTCAAGATTTATGCGCAAAATTGTTTGCAGGCTCCGGCTGAGTGAAGTCAGCCGGCAATAGAGGCGTCTTCCAAAGCCGTCTCTAAGTGCTTCATGTTCAT
>URPU01000059.1 GCA_900549865.1 uncultured Eubacteriales bacterium | reverse complement strand
GCGCGTCCGCCCTGTCGATATAGACCGTCCGCCCCTTGAAGCGCATTGCGGAATTGACATCGTCCACCCCGTCGAGCTTTGCAAGGAGGAAGCCCTTATGCTCCCGCGCGGAGAGCAGCCTGATGGGCGTACCGTCCACGAACACGCGCCCGCATTTTTTCAGGAAGGACGGTGAATCCAGCCAGATCTCTATCTTGACCTCACCGGCAACGCCGTGCGTATTTGTGATGCGGCCGGCCTCAATATACTGCTGTTTTTCCATATTTCAAGCGCGGCAAAGCGCCGCTCCTCCGTTTCTGATAGAAAACAGCTTATTATAGCACGGCAATGCAGCATTTGCCAAGAAAAACATGCGCCTTACGCGGCGGTGAGCTTGAGGCCGACTATTCCGGCGAGCAGGAGCGCGGCGAAGAATATGCGCGCCGCCGTGACGGGCTCTTTAAAGAAAACTATGCCGACGATGACGGAACCCAGCGCGCCTATCCCCGTCCAGACGGCGTAAGCTGTGCCGAGGGGCAGCGTCTTTGTCGCGCGCGCAAGCAGCGCGAAGCTGACGGCCATACCCGCGAAGGTCAGCAGCGTCCAGCCAAGCTTCGTAAAGCCCTCTGAAAGCTTCATGAACGTCGCCCAGACGACCTCAAATATCCCCGCGACGCCCAGCATTACCCATGCCATAAACATTGTCCTCCTTATAAAAAAGAACAAAAAATGCGCCCGCCCCCGCATCTTCAATGGCCTAACGATGCGGAAGCCAACGCTTCGCCCCGCCCGGCGGCGGGGATGAGGGTACAATATCATATAAGGCGGGGCTTGTCAAGCGCGGAGAGCAAAAAACCGGGGTGGAAAACCACCTCGGTCTTTCTCTTTCAGTCCATGATCTCGACTGAGACTTTTTTGCCCTTTCTCTGGGCGACGGCCCGCATAAGTATACGGATCTGCTTGACGATCCTGCCCTGCCGGCCAATGACCTTGCCCATATCACCGTCAGCGACGCGAACCTCATAAACGGTCTCGCCGTCGGCCTTGCGCTCGGTCACAGAGACTTGCTCCGGATTATCCACAAGACTCTGCACAATGTAGGTCAAAAGTTCTTTCATGCAGGTTGATGCTCCTTATCACGCCTCGACCTTTTTCAGCAGGCCGCGGACTGTATCGGTAGGCTGTGCGCCGTTTGCGATCCAGTACTTTGCACGCTCCATGTCAACCTTGATCTTGTCGGTCTCTGCGGAGGGATCGTACTGGCCGATCTCCTCGATGAAACGACCGTCGCGGGGGCAGCGGGAGTCTGCAACGACGATGCGGTAGTAGGGAGCCTTCTTAGCGCCCATTCTGCGCAGTCTGATTTTTACCATGTGTATATTCACCTCCATAATATTTCTTGATATATTACAAAACGCTTTCGCGTATTGTAAGCTTAAAAACCGGGGAAGCCGCCCATGCCGCCGAAGCCGCCGGGCATCCTGCCCATCTTCTTCTGGAGCTTCTTCATGTTCTTGCCGGAGAACTGCTTCATCATCTGCTGCATCGCGTCGAACTGCTTCAATAGGCGGTTGACGTCCACAACGGACGTGCCGGAACCGGCTGCGATGCGCTTCTTCCTGCTGGAATTGAGCACGGAGGGGTTCTCCCTTTCGGCGGGCGTCATGGAGAGGATGATGGCCTCCTGCCGCGCCATGGACTTTTCGTCTATCTTCGCGCCCTTGAGCGCCTTCGCGTCAAGGCCGGGAATCATGCCGGCAATATCACCCAAATCGCCCATACTCTTGAGCTGACCCATCTGGTCAAGGTAATCGGCAAGGGTGAAGCGGTTGGCGCGAAGCTTTTCCGCGGCCTCAAGCGCCTTCTTCTCGTCGAAGCTCTGCTCCGCCTTTTCTATGAGCGTGAGCACGTCGCCCATGCCGAGGATGCGCGAGGCCATGCGGTCGGGATGGAAGGGCTCTATCATGTCGAGCTTCTCGCCCACGCCGATGAACTTGATGGGCTTACCCGTGGCCGCCCTAATGGAGAGCGCCGCGCCGCCCCTTGCGTCGCCGTCGAGCTTTGTGAGCATGACGCCGGTAATGCCGAGCGCCTCATCAAAGGCGGTGGCCGCGTTCACGGCGTCCTGACCGGTCATGGCGTCCACCACGAGAAGGATCTCGGCAGGCTCGACCGCATCGCGGATGTCCTGCAGCTCCTTCATGAGCGCCTCGTCTATATGCAGGCGGCCGGCCGTATCGAGAAAGACAAGGTCGTTGCCGTGCTTCTTTGCATGCTCCACCGCGGCCTTGGCGATGTCCACGGGGTTCGTCTGCCCCATCTGGAACACGGGGATGTTGAGCTGCGCGCCGACAGTCTCAAGCTGCTTTATGGCTGCGGGCCTGTAAATGTCACACGCGGCGAGAAGCGGGCGCTTGCCCTGCCGGCGCATATACCCGGCGAGCTTTGCCCCGTTCGTCGTCTTGCCCGCGCCCTGAAGGCCGACGAGCATAACGACGCTTGGCGCCTTGGAGCTGATATTGAGCTTCTGATTCTCCCCGCCCATGAGCTTGCACAGCTCTTCATTGACTATTTTAATGACCATCTGCGCCGGGGAAAGCGCTTCAAGCACGTCCGCGCCCGTGGCGCGCTCCATCACGGTCTTTGTAAAGTCCTTGACGGCCTTATAGCTGACGTCCGCCTCAAGAAGGGCAAGGCGAACCTCGCGCATGACTTCCTTCACGTCCGCCGGGGTCAGCCGCCCCTTGCCGCGCAGCTTTTTGAAGGCGGCATTAAGTTTTTCACTCAAGCTTTCAAAAGCCATCGGTCTACCTCATAAAACATCCTGCCGGATCTCATCCAGCTCCTTCGCGGCGGCTGTGACGATGTCCAGCGCCTCACCGGTGCAGAGCTTGCCCAGCCGCGCAAGCTGTTCGTCCAGCCTTTCAAGCACCTTCTGTGTGGCGGAAAAGCGGGCGACAAGCCCCGTTTTTTCCTCCATGCCGCGCATCGCGCCCTCCGCACGGCGGATATTATCCCACACGCCCTGGCGGGAGACGCCAAGCTGTTCGGCAATTTCGGCAAGAGAAAGATCCTCATTATAATGCAGATCATAGCACTCGCGCTGCTTTTCCGTGAGAAGCTCCCCGTAAAAGTCAAGCAGCATACTTCGCATAAGTCTGCCATCCTCCACGGCGCGCCCTCCTGTCAAGCTTTTTACCTTTGCAGAGTATACACCGGCCTCATGCCGCTGTCAAGTATTTTTTCTTGTCAGGCGGCGCAGCGGGATAAAATCTGCATATTAATTCCTGCATTGGGAAAAATGGACGTATATGCCCCGCGCGGGCAAACCTACAGCAAGAGGAAAGATAAGTTTATGGACACCATGAATTCCGCCATATACATTGAAAACGACAGGCTTTTCGACTACGCCGCGGCCGCGGCGCGGCTGCTCACGCCCGGCGGCGAACGCACAGGGCGCGGCGACGCGCACAGGATGCAGAAGCGCTACAGGGAGATAAAGCACTGTCACGCGGAGATCGCGCGGCGCTTCGGCAGTATGCCGTCGCCCCCGGCGGCCTGCGAATGGCTGCTGGACAACTGGTACATGATAGAGCGCGAATACCGCGCGTCCGCGCCGCAGATAGTGGCCGCGCGCCGCCTGAGGCGCTGCACGGAGGGCACGCTGCCCGGCGCGCTGGCGCGCACGCTGCTGCTGTCAGGCCGGGGCGAGGTCACGGCGGAACGCTTCGGGATATTTTTAAAGGGATTTCAGTCCGTGACGGTGCTGCGGCGCGCGGAGCTGTGCCTTCTGCCGGCGTATCTGAGCGCCGCCGTTATAGAAAGCGTGGCCGGGGTATGCCGCGAAATGCGCTACGCCTCCGAGACGGAGGACTACGCCAGGCGGCTGGAGGCGCTGTTCGGCACGCTGCGGCTGTTCGCCGTGCTGGACACGGAAAAGCTCGTGAACGCCGCCGACGTGACGGGCGGCATCCTCGCGCGCGACCCGACGGGCGAATACGCGCGTATGGATGCGGGCACGAAGCTGGACTATCTGCGGCGCGTGGAGGCGCTTGCCCGGCGCGAGGGCGTTGAGGAGCACGTATACGCGCGCCGCCTCGTAAAGCGCGCGGCGCAGGACATAAGGCACATAGGCTTCTACCTCTTCCCCGCACGCGGGCAGCAGGCGGCGGCGTGGTATATCGGGGCAAACGTGCTGACGGCGCTTTTCATGACGCTGCTTCTGGCGTTCATGTTTCAAAACGCGGCGGCGGCGCTGCTTCTGCTGCTGCCGGTGTCAGAGCTTGTGAAAAGCCTTATCGACTTCATACTGCTGCACATAGTGCGCCCGCGGCGGCTGATGCGCATGGACATGCGCGCCGGTGTGCCGGAGGCGGGGCGGACTGTGTGCGTGATATCCACGCTTCTCGGCGGGGAGACCGACGTGAAGCGGCTGGAGGAGCTGTACCACGCGTGCGTGAGCGAGGGCGTGAACCTCAGCTTCGGGCTGCTGGCCGACCTGCCGGTGGCGGACAGCGCCGAGGCCGACGGAGACGAGGCGCTCATCCGCCCCGTGCGCGAGGCCGTGACGCGCCTGAACCGCAGATACGGCGGGCGCTTTTATCTTTTCACCCGCGGCCGAAGCTTCGACGGGGAGCGCTACAGCCCCCGTGAGCGCAAGCGCGGCGCGATAATGGAGCTTGCAAAGCTCATCTGCGACGAGCCGAGCGAGCTTGAGGTGACGGGCGAAAGAGACGCGCTTATCGGAACGAAATATATACTGACGCTCGACAGCGACACGCGGATATATCCCGGCGCCGCCGGAGAGCTTATCGGCGCGATGCTGCACCCGCTCAACCGCCCCGTGATAGACGCGCGCACAAAGACCGTCACGGCGGGGCACGCCATAGTGCACCCGCGCATCGACACGGAGCTTTCAAGCTCCGCCGAGACGGACTTCGCCCTGATATTCGCCGGGGCAGGCGGAAGCGACCCCTACGGCAGTCTGTGCGGAGAGCTGTACATGGACGCGTTTTCAAGCGGCGGCTTCGCCGGGAAGGGCGTGATAGACGCGCGCGCCCTGCTGGAGTGCACGCGGGGCTTTCCGGAGGGACGGATACTCAGCCACGACGCACCGGAGGGCGCATATCTGCGCGGCGCATACATGGGCGACACGGAGTTTTCGGATTGCTTTCCGGCAAAGCCGCTTGCATACTACAAGCGCCAGCACCGCTGGATACGCGGCGACTGGCAGAACATTCCCTTCATATTCGCGCGCGGACTGAGCGACATCGACAGGTGGCGGCTGATAGACAGCCTGCGCCGCAGTCTTATCGCCCCGGCGACGCTGGCGGCCATCACGGCGGGATTCTTTCTGCCCGGAAGCGGGCTGCGCGTGGCGGCGTGGGCGGCGCTGCTTGCCCTGCTGGCAAGGCTTTTTCTGTCGCTGGCGGAGGGCAGCATGTCCCGCCGCGGCAGCGGGAGGATACGGCGCTACACGCGCATACTGTCCGGCGTGGGCGGCGCGATAGTGCAGACCTTCATACGGCTGTGGCTGCTGCCATATGAGGCGTGGATATCCCTGACGGCGATAGCGGCGGCGCTGTGGCGGATGCTGGTGTCGCACAGGCGGCTGCTGCAATGGCAGACGGCGGCGCAGGCGGAGGGCGGGGGCTCTCTGGCGCGGCACGTGCGGGCGATGTACTTCCCAGTGCTGCTGGGGCTTGCGCTGACGCTGCTGTGCCCCGCCGTGATAGGCAAGTCCGCGGGGCTGATGTGGCTTTTGTCACCGGCGGCGGCCTTCGCGCTGTCTCTGCCCGCGCACAGGGAGGCGCAGCTTGCCGAAAACGAGCGGCAGTATCTCATCGGCGCGGCAAAGCGCAGCTTCGCCTACTTTGAAAGCTTTTTCTCCGCGGAGGACAGCTTCCTCCCGCCGGATAATTTTCAGGAGCAGCCGCCCGTGGGGCTTGCGCGGCGCACCTCGCCGACGAACATCGGCCTTGCGCTGGCGGCGCACACCGCGGCGGCGGACATGGGCATAATAAGCCCCCGGCAGTGCGCCGAATACACGGCGCGGGTGCTGGACACGCTTGAGCGTATGCCGCGGCACAGGGGGCATTTTTACAACTGGTACGACACGGCGACGCTTATGCCGCTGCTTCCGGCGTACATCTCCACCGTTGACAGCGGCAACATGTACGCGGGGCTTCTCACGGCGCGGCAGGCCATGCTGGAATACGGCGAGGGCGAGACGGCCGCGCGGCTGGACGCACTGATGGCCGGGATGGACTTCACCCCGCTTTACGACGGCGTGCGCGGGCTTTTCCACATCTGCTACGACACGGAGAAGGAGCACGGAGCCGGGGGCTGGTACGACCTGATGGCAAGCGAGGCCATGCTGACGAGCTACATCGCCGCGGCCAAGGGCGACGTGCCCGTGAAGCACTGGCGGCGGCTGAGCCGCGCTCAGCTTCAGAAGGACGGCTACCGCGGCCTTGCAAGCTGGACGGGCACGATGTTTGAATACCTCATGCCGGAGCTTTTCCTGCCGGTGTACAGGGGCAGTCTTTTATACGAAAGCGTGCGCTTCTGCCTGTACGCGCAGAAGCGCCGCGTGTGGGCGGGCAAGCCGTGGGGCATATCGGAAAGCGCGTTCTACTCGCTGGACAGCGCGCTGAACTACCGCTACAAGGCGCACGGCTGCGCGGCGCTGGCCCTGAAGCGCGGGCAGGACGCGGACATGGTCGTGTCGCCGTACTCGTCGTTTCTCGCGCTGGCAGTGGATCCCGAGGGCGGCGTGCGCAATCTGCGGCGGCTGGAGGACTTCGGCGCGCTGGGGCGCTGGGGCTTTATAGAGGCGCTGGACTTTACGCCGGGGCGCTGCCGCAGCGACCGGGGCGAACAGGTGCGCTGCTACATGGCGCACCACATCGGCATGAGCGTTATCGCCGCGGCAAACGCGGCGTGCGGCGGAAGCGTGCAGCGCAGGTTCATGTCCGCGCCGGATATGGCGGCGTTCTCGCTGCTTTTGCAGGAGCGCGTGGGCGACGGCGGAGTCGTCATCCGCCGCGACAGCTCAGACGTGCCGGAGCGCGGAGGGCGAAGCGCCGTAATGCGCTGGCAGCTTCGCGGCGGCGCGGAGGACACGGCGCGGCGCTGCTGTGTGCTGTCAAACGGCGCGTACAGCATTCTTGCCTCAAACCGCGGGCACACGCGCGCCCAATGCGGCAGCATCACGATATACGACTGCGCGCCCGGCCTTGGCGCGGAGGGCGGGATAAGCATCCTGCTGGACAGCCCCGGCGGAGAGCAGCAGCTGCTTCCCACTGGAAGCGCGCTTTTATGGGAGCTGGAGGAGGAAGCCTGCCGCATCACGGGCCAGGCGGGCGCTGTGGAATACGAATGCACCGCGTCGGCGGCATACGGCGACTGCGGAGAGCTGCGCACGGTCACGCTGTGCGCGGCGCAGGACATGCGCGTGCGCCTTTCGCTGTGCTTCAAGCCGCTGCTTGCGCCCATTGATGATTATGTAAACCATGTGGCCTTCTGGGAGCTGGGCATGAAAGCCAGCGAGGAGGCCGGGATGCTTAAAATACACCGGCTGAAACGGGCAAGCTGTCCGCCGCTGTGGCTGTGCGTGGCGTCCGGGCATACGCTGAGCCTGAGCGCCGACAGGGGCGGCGGACTGGGCTGGCTTTCCCACCCATATGTGCGCGCGGAAGCCGAGCTTGAGCTGAAAGCCGGACAGGCAGAGAGCGTGCGCTTCGCCCTGTGCATGAGCACGGACAGCGCCGAGAGCGCCGCCGGGGCACAGCGCATACTCGTCTCCGGCATAAACGACCGCGGCAACATGGTGGGCGCGGGCGCGGCGCATCTGAAAATGAGCGGCGAGGAGGTCGGCGCGGCGATGGAAATGCTGGCGTCGCTCTGGCCGGACAGGACGCAGAACGCCGCGGCGAAAAAGGAGCTGTGGCCCTTCGGCATATCCGGCGATGCGCCGGTGATATGCTGTGACGGGCGCGCGGTGGAGGCTGTCGAGCTTTTAAAGCGCTTCTGCCTTCTGAAAAGCTGCGGCGTGAACGCGGACCTTGTATACCTGACGGATGAGCAGGGCGAATACTATCAGCCCGTTTCCCGGCGGCTTATAGAGACGCTGTCCGCGGTTGGGCTGGAGGCGCTGATCGGCGCGCCGTGCGGTGTGCACTTTGCGCCCATATCCGCGGCTTCAACTATCATAAGCCGTGCGGCGTACACCGTCGGCAAAGAGCGTGAAACGCTTCCCCCGCCGCCGTGGCCGGAGACCGGCGCGCCGCGCATACCATGCACAGTACCGCCGCACGAATGGCGCGACGGCGGATTTGAATTCACCGTATGCTCCACCCTGCCGGGGCGCGTGTGGCAGAACGTCATGTCAAACGGCAGCACGGGCTATATCGCGGCGGACAGCGGCTGCGGCTGCATGTGGTATGAAAACGCGCGCGAAATGCGCATAAACCAGCCCTGTGCCGATATAAGCGCCGTGCAGGGCAGCGAGGCGCTGTGGGTGGAGTCGCAGGGGCGGCGGATAAGCCTTTTCGCCGCAAACGACGGGCTGAAATGCAGCGTGCGCTTCGCGCCCGGCATGGCAAGCTGGGAAAAGGTGTTCGGGTCGAAGCTCATAAAGACGACGGCCTTTATCCCCGCCGGGGCCGACGCGCGCGTAATTATAATAGAAGGTGCGGCGGGGCTGCGCCTGCGCTGGGCGTTGCGCGTCGTGATGGGCGGCGGCGACGCGAAGGCCGCGAAAACGGGCATACGGGGCGACATGCTGACGGCGGAGAATGCGGAGGCGTACCTGCCGGGCGCGGAGCTTCTGGCGCTGTGCTCACAGCCGTGCGAGCTGAGCTGCGACTACAGCCCGCCGGCGCTCGTCATGACGGCAGCCGCGGGAGACGTGACCGTGATAGTATGCGGCTGCGGCGGCGAGGCGGAGCTGCGCGCGCTGGCGGAACCGTCTAGCGCTTTCGCGGCGCTCAGCGATGTGCGCGGGCGCTGGAACGCGCTTTCGCGCAGGGTCGCCGTGGCCTCCGGCTGCGCGGCTCTGGATGATTATATGAACACATGGGCCGTATATCAGTGTATCGCCTGCCGCCTTGAGGGGCGAAGCAGCCTTTATCAGAGCGGCGGGGCGATAGGCTTCCGCGACCAGCTTCAGGACGCGGTGAATATGCTGCTCGTCTCGCGGGAATACGCGCGCGAACGCATCATCGACTGTTGCAGGCACCAGTACGCCGAAGGCGATGTGATGCACTGGTGGCACCGCCATCCCGAGGGCGACCGAGGCGTGCGCACGCGCTGCTCAGACGACCTGCTGTGGCTGGTCTGGGCGGTGTGCGAGTACACGGAAAAGACGGGCGACTATAAGATATGCGGCGAGGAGGCCGTATACCTCAGTTCTCCCCCGCTGGAGCAAAGCGAACGTGACCGCTATGAAACGCCGCGCCGCGCCGGTGAGAGCGCAAGCGTGCTGGAGCACGCGAGGGCCGCGCTGGAGCTGTGCATAAGGCGCGGCACGGGTGCGCACGGTCTGCCGCGCATGGGAAGCGGCGACTGGAACGACGGGCTGGACGAGGTGAAGGGTGAAAGCGTGTGGCTGGCATGGTTTCTGAAAAGCTGTGCGGAGCGCTTCGCCGCGCTGCTGGAGCATTTCGGCAAGCCTGACGCCGCGCGCTTTCGCCGCTGTGCGCAGGACATGGCCGAGGCGGCGGAGGCGGCATGGGCCGGGCGCTGGTACGCCCGCGGCTACTACGCCAATGGGCAGATGCTGGGCGGTGCGGAACGCATAGACTCCGTCGCGCAGAGCTGGGCCGTGCTCGCCGGGAGCGTGCCGGACAGCAACCGTCCGGAGGTCGCCGTGGATTCAGCCGTGCGGATGCTGGTGGATTGCGCGCACTCGCTCGTGCGCCTGTTCGCCCCGCCGTATGCCGAGGGCGGCGGCGATCCCGGCTATATTGTCAGCTACGGCGAGGGCTTCCGCGAAAACGGCGGACAGTACACCCACGGGGCGATATGGCTGGCGATGGCGTGCTTCCGGTTGGGGCGCTGTGAGGACGGCTGGGACATTCTTTCCATGCTGCTTCCCGCGCGGCACGACGGCGCGCGCTATGAGGCGGAGCCCTTCGTCCTCGCCGCCGACGTATACTCCGCGCCCGGCCACGAGGGCGAGGCCGGATGGAGCTGGTACACCGGCTCGGCCGGGTGGTATTTCAGGGCCGTATACGAGGAAATGCTGGGGCTGAAGCTCTCCGGCGGGAAGATTACCGTGCAGCCGCATCTGCCCGGCGCACTGCGGGAATGCCGCGCATTCTGGACGGACAGCGCCGGTGTGCGGCACGAGATATGCATACACCACGGCGGCGTGACCGTGGACGGCAAAAAATACGGCGGAGAGCCGATAGGATAAGGGCAAAAATTCACACAAAGGCTACCAATTTTGACAGAGCGGTGCTATAATATTTGAAAATAGTATTTCGGAACATTCGGAGGTGACTCATGGATATTTCAAGAAAAGAGATATTGCCCGGCGTGGCGCTGACCTGTCTGCGCTCCGACAAATTCAAGACCGCCTGTCTGAGTCTTTCGCTGCTGTCGCAGCTCAGGCGCGAGACCGCCTCCATGAACGCGCTCATTCCCTTCGTTCTGCGGCGCGGCACAACGCTTTACCCAGATATGGAGGCCATATCCCGCCGTCTGGACGAGCTGTACGGCACGGCGATCGAGCCTGTCGTGCGGCGCGTGGGCGAAATACAGTGCACGGGCTTTTACGCCAGCATCCCGGAGGGGGATTTTCTCCCCGGCGGGCAGGACATCCTGCGCGACGCGGCAGGGCTGATGGGGCAGATACTGCTCTCCCCCGCCACGCGCGGCGGGCTTCTTCTGCCGGACTATGTGGACAGCGAGCGTGAGAAGCTGTGCGAGCTTATACGCAGCCGCGTCAACGACAAGCGCGGTTACGCGATGATGCGCTGCATGGAGGAAATGTGCTGCTATGAAAACTACGCCGTGGGGCGCTACGGCTCAGAATCCGACTGCGAGGGCATCCATTACCAGAAGCTGACGCGGCACTACCGCAGTCTGCTGCAAACGGCCCCGATAGAGCTGTTCTACTGCGGCAGGGCGGACAGCCGCCGCGTTGAGGAGGCCGTGACGGACGCGCTGGCGGCGCTGCCGCGCGGCGAGATAGACCTTGACATCGGCACAGACGTGCGCATGAACGCCGTCGAGGCTGAGCCGCGTTATGTCGAGGAGGCGATGAGCATCACGCAGGGCAAGCTTGTGATAGGCTTCCGCCTCGGCGACGCCATGGAGGAGCCGGACCCCGCCGCGCTGACGGTTTTCAACAGCGTTTTCGGCTCGGGCAGTACGTCCAAGCTTTTCGTGAACGTGCGGGAGCGCTTGCAGCTATGCTATTACGCAAGCTCCGGCATCGACATGCACAAGGGGCTTATGGTGGTATCGTCGGGCATTGAGTTCGACAAGTTCGACGAGGCCAAAAGTGAGATATTCGCCCAGCTTGACGAAATAAAGAACGGCAATATCACCGATGACGAGCTGAGCGCCGCAAAGGCCGGTATCGCCTCCGCGCTGCGCTCGTCGATGGATAGTCAGGGCGAGCTGGAGGGCTTCTATCTTTCACAGACGCTTGCGGGGCTGGATTACGGTCCGATGGAGCTTGCGGAGCTGGTGGAGGACGTGACGAAGGAGGATGTGGCGGCGATAGCGCGCGGCGTCGAGTGCGACCTTATATATTTTCTGAAGGGCAATGGCGAGGAAGGAGATGACGGCGGCGATGATGAATAAGCACGAATACAAAAACATCGGCGAGGTCCTTTACTCGGCCACTCTGCCGAACGGCCTGCGGCTGTCCGTCGTGCCGAAGCCCGGCTTCAACAGCTTTTACGCCGTGTTCGCCGCAAACTACGGCGGCGCGCACCGCTGCTTTGAGCTGGATGGGCAGAAGATATCCACGCCCGCCGGGGTCGCGCACTTTCTTGAGCACAAAATGTTCGACCTGCCCGGCGGCGACAACGCGCTGAACATCCTCACGGCGAACGGCGCTGACCCCAACGCCTTCACCTCAAGCGGAATGACGGCATATTATTTTCAATGCACCGAGCATTTTGAGGAGAACCTGAGAATGCTGCTGCATTTCGTGTCCACTCCGTATTTCACGCCGGAGACGGTGGAAAAGGAGCAGGGCATCATCGCGCAGGAGATACGCATGGGCGAGGACAACCCCGGCGTCGTGCTGTATTATAACCTTCTGCGTATGCTGTACGGCCACCACCCGATACGCGACCGCGTCGCCGGGTCGGTGGAGAGCATCGCCGAGATAACCGACACAACGCTTTACGACTGCCACAGGGCGTTTTACGCGCCCGGCAACATGACGCTGTGCGTCGAGGGCGACGTGGACGCCGGGCGCATCATGCAGATCGCGCTGGAGGAGCTGCCCGCGGAAAAGCGCAGCGTTCCGGAGGCCGACTTCGGCGAGGACGAGGGCGAATGCCCCGTGGAGACCTATCTGCGCGAGGAAATGCCTGTCTCTGCCCCGCAGTTTTTCATCGGCGCGAAGCTGCGCCCGGCCGCACGCGGCGAGGGCGCGCTGCGTCAGCGCCTTGCGGCACTGCTGGCAATGCGGCTTCTGACGGGCGGTTCATCCCCGTTCTACGCGCGCCTGTACGCGCAGGGGCTTCTCAACCGCGACTTTGACTATGAGGTGGACTTTTCCGCCGGTACGGCCACGGTAATCATCGGCGGCGAGAGCGCCGAACCTGAGCGCGTGCTGGAGGAGTTCAAGCAGGAGGTCGCGCGCATAGGCCGCGAGGGCTTCGACGGCGCGGCGTTCGAGCGCGCCAAGCGCGCCTCGCTCGGGGCGCGGCTGCGCGGGCTGGAGGACTTTGACAACGTGTGCGTGTCTCTCGCGGAGGGAACGTTCGACGGGTTCTGCGCGCTTGATTCCGTGGCGCTGCTGGAGCAGGTCACGAAGCGCGAATGCGAGGAATTCGTCACGGAGAAGCTCGCGCCGGAGAGACTGGCGATCTCCATCATCGCACCCGGGAAGGAGTAAAATATAAAGACATGTTTCCTGTTCTGATGCAGACGATACAGCGCGATTCGATAATAAGCTTTCCGATGCTGGGCGGGCTTACGCTTGACCCGCCGTCGTACATCACGGTGTTCGGAATGCGGATATATTTTTACGGCATACTCATCGCGCTGGGCTTTCTTCTCGGCATACTTTACTGCGCGCACATTTCCAAGCGCTTCGGCATAAAAGAGGATGACCTCTACGATGTGCTCATATGGCTTATCCCCATGTCCATAATCGGGGCGCGGCTGTACTTCGTGCTTTTCAAGCTTGAGGATTATCTTGCAAACCCCGCGGAGATATTCGCACTGAGGGAGGGCGGCCTTGCCATCTACGGCGGCGTTATCGCGGGCGTGCTGGTGATATATTTCGTGTGCCGGCACAAAAAGATACCCCTCGGCGCGATGCTGGATGTGCTGGTGTTCGGGCTGCTCATCGGGCAGATACTCGGGCGCTGGGGCAACTTCATGAACCGCGAGGCTTTCGGCGCGGAGACGGACATATTCTGCCGCATGGGGCTTACCGCCCCCGACGGCACCACCATATACGTCCATCCCACATTTCTGTACGAAAGCCTGTGGAACCTCGCCTGTCTGATATTCCTGATCGTCTTTACAAAGAAGGGGCGCAGGAAGTATGACGGACAGTGCATACTTATTTATTTTCTGTGGTACGGTATCGGCAGGGCGTGGATAGAGGGGCTGCGTACCGACAGCCTCTATATCGGCGCGACCGGTATCCGCGTGTCGCAGGCGCTGTCGGCCGCGTTGGCCGCTGCGGCGCTGGCGGTACTTATAATTCAGGCCAGACGTCCGCATCCGCCGGAGGCGCTGTATGTGAACCGCGTCAGCGCGGCAAAGGCGGCAGAGGACGAAAAGCCCGAGGACGAAAAAGAACGATCAAATTCAATTGACGGAGGTAATTGACATGGCAGATTACAAGGACATCATTGCAGGCACCATCAAGAGCTTTGCAGGCAAGGTCAAGGACGTGGCAGAGAGCAGCACCGTCCGCGGCATTTACGAGCACGGCGCTGAGCGCGCCAAGGCTTACGGCTCCATCGCCAAGCTCACGCTTGAGGTGAACGGCGAGTATGAAGAGCTCAAGCGCGCATACACCGAGATAGGCAAGCTCTATTTCGAGCAGGCGCGCGAGAACCCCGAGGGCTTCTTCGCCCCGCTGTTCGCGCAGGTCGAGGAGATCAACGCCCGCATCCGTGAAAAGGAAAGCGACATCGAAGCGCTCAAGACGCAGGTCGAGTCCGACAAGGCTATCGACATCGACATTGAGATCGGCGACTTTGACGACGTTGTTGACAGCACCGAGGCCGACGGTTCCGGCAGCGGCGACAAGCCCGAGGAATAACGGACATACGGCTCCCGGCGC
>URPU01000058.1 GCA_900549865.1 uncultured Eubacteriales bacterium | reverse complement strand
ATATTGACAACACAAAAGCCGCCTGATAGGCGACTTTTGACAGCTTGTCAAAAAAGCCGCCCTGCGGGCGGCTTTTGATATTCGGTGTTCATTTCTGTTCATTTTTCGACACACGCACTGTCAATCCTGCACGTCGATGTCTATGCCCAGCTCGCGCGGCAGGAAGCGCGGGCAGACATTCTCCGACACGGTGATGACGGAGGAGGCAAGCTGCGTGCCTATCTCCACGGCCTCGCGCATCGTCTTGCCGTAGGTCAGTCCTATCGCAACGCCCGCGCAGAACGCGTCGCCCGCGCCGGTGGTGTCGCGCACCTTGACCCGGCGCGCGGGGTAGACGCCCTTGTCGCCGTTCATATCGGCGTACACCGCCCCGCGGCTGCCCAGCGTGACGACCATGGACGGGATACGCGCGCTGACGACCTTTCTGGAAAGCTCGTCGCAAAGCTCCTCCGGGCTCATCCCCTCAAAATCGCTGACGAAGAGTATGCCCGCCTCCTCGACGTTGCACACGAAGCAGTCTATCGACTGCAAAAAGTCGCGCCGCTGTGAGGCAATGCTCATATTCGCCACAACGGCATATACGCGCTTTTTATACTTCTCCGCGTATTTGAACACGCTTTTTATGATCTCCTTGTCGAGATCTATCTCCACCACGATGCTGTCGCAGTCGGCAAATATCTCGTCGCCCTTTTCGTTTATCAGCGTCTCCAGCGCCGACATATCCGGCCGCTTGGAGATGGAGCCGACGATGTCGCCCGTCTCGTCAAACACGGCCAGCCACATGCCCATGCCGTTCGGCACGGCGGGCACATAATCGGTGTTGACCTTGTGGTTTTTCAGCTTGCGCAGGACCTCCTCGCCCTCGGGCGTATCGTCCACCATGCTGACAAAGCGCGGGCGAAGCTCAATATTGGCGATATCCTCCGCCACGTTGCGCCCCACGCCGCCGTGGACTATCTCCACTTTACCGGCGTTGCGCCCGCCGGGGATGTAGTTATCATCCGGAAAGCCCTTTATATCCACAAATACGTTTCCCACTACAGCTATCGGCATCCCTGCGACCTCACTTTTCTTTATGTGTCCTTATTATACCCTATCCCGCGCACGCGCACAAGCGTCTTTCGCCCGCTTCGGCGCGCAGGGCGGCGCTATACTATCGGCGTTTCGTTCAGAAGCTTTTTCCGCGCCCTCCAGTCCGGCATCAGCCGCGTCATCAGCGCGTGAAAGGCCGGGGAGTGATCCGGGTGTATAAGGTGGCAGAACTCGTGCGTCACGACGTACTCTATGCATTCCGCGCGCGCATGGACAAGCCCCGTTGCGAAGGTTATCACGCCGCGCGACGGCTGGCAGCTCCCCCAGCGGCCCGTCATGCGGCGGAATCTTATTTCCGGCCACGCTACGCCCATGTCTCGAAAGCGCGGGTACACCCGCTCACAGCAGTCTGTCACGGCGCGCACGCACTCCTCCCGCAGCAGCTTATCAAGCGCCCGGCCGCGCGCGGCCTCATCCTGCACGTCCTTCAGGGTCACGCGCACGGCGCTTGGCGTAAGCTCCGCCGTGTTTTTCTTCCCCGCGCATACCTCCACCGGGTACCTGACGCCGAAGATGAGCGACTCGCCGTCGCCTCCGGCGCGCGCCTTTATCTCCTCCGCGCGCCTTATGCCCGCAAGCACGGCCTGCGCGTTTGAAAGGATGAGCCTGTCTATCGCCGATTGCGGCACGAACGGCGCGGCGGAGACGTATACGCTCCCGTCAGGGCGAATGCGCAGGTTTATGTTCTTCACGCGCTTTCTCTCCAGCGTGTACCCGATGCGCTGCCCCGCTATGACGATTTCCTTCTGCATTGCGCCGCTCCCTCACATTCAGTCTCTTATGCGTCCATTTTACCCGCCCGCGCGGCGTTTGTCCATACGTTTCACATTCGCCGGAGGATAACGAAAAAGGGGCTGCAGCAGTTTTTGTTTTGCTGCAGCCCCCTTTGGGTGTCATTCGCGGTTCAGATCCTTCTGTCTCTCACCTGAGAGTCATAGTGCTTGTTCAGAAGCGGTCTTACGACATAGTATATGAGCTTGTTCTCGCCGTTGAACATGTACAGCGCGAAGGTGGCGACGAAGCCGATGAAGCCGATGAGTATCAGCTTGCCTATAAGCTTCATCAGAAAGCTCCAGAATTTCTTCATATTTCAGACCTTTCCTTTCCTATCAGTATGCCATGGAATCGTCAAACTCCACGATGGTCGGGTCAAGCGGCTTCTCGTTGAGGACGACGGACATGTAGTTGTTGACGCAGTTTCTCATTTCCTGACGGGACACGGTGCGGCTGTCCTCAAGGTCATGCTCGATGAAGATGAAGTGGAAGCCGAGGTCGCGCGCCTGCTCCTCCATGAGGGCGTGCACGCCGAGCATACCCTTGCAGGCGATGTTGTCGTTCATGAGGACCATGTCGCAGTTGAAGTTCTTCGCCCACTCCCAGACGGCGTTGACATTGTCCCAGCCGCCGACGGCGTGGTGGCGCATACATGCGCGCTGCGTCATTGCGGTCAGGTCGTCCATCGCCTTGTCGGGGTCGTGCGTGTCTATCATGTTGTAGCCCATGGTGGAGTCCATGTTCAGCACGATAGTGATGCCCCAGCAGTTCTGCGCCCAGGTCGGGAAATCGGTGTAGTAAACGGCGGAGGGTCCCCACAGGAAGGCGCGGTGGCGCGTCTTGCCGCCGAAGGGCACATATTTTTCTTCATACGCCTTGCGCATGATCTCGATGACCTTGCGGTCTACCTTGTTGAAGTACGGATCCTGCCCGTTGACGGACTGCCACTCATACAGCTTGTAGAGCGATTCCGCAATACCGGAGAGCGGGGAGTACGGGGTCTTGAAGAAGTCCCACTTTTCAAGCTCGATGGTGTTCTGCTCGTTGAAAAGCTCCGCGTACTTGAAAAGCTCGTTCCAGTCGTACTTGACACCGTATTCCTTCTCTACAAAGGCTATCATCTCTTCAAGCACAGCTCTGGAATAGGGGATGGCCTCAGGCTCGGTGTGCTGCATCGCCAGCGTCACTGCGTAGTCGGGCAGCGCGACGCGGCGGCGCTGGAACATTGAGGTCGCCTCAGACGCGTTGCAGGGCATGTTGGTCGTGACGAAGGCCTTGCCGAATATCGGGAAAGCGTCGTCCAGCGCCACGCCCGTCTCCGCCGAGCAGCGGGAGCACACGTCCGCCGGCAGGCCGAAGGACTCGGCCACGTCGATGTAGTAAGGCTCAATATGCTGGTCAACGTCGCAGATGATGAACTCAGGCAGGGTCTGGAGCGGGAAGCCGGTCAGGCCCTTGAAGCCCTTCATGATAAGCGCGGGGATGACCTCGTCCATCGGGACTATATTGTCGCTGTCGGGGCCGCCGCCGAGGCGCTTGTCGTTCTTGAGGGCGAAAGCTATCCTCTTGGTCAGGCTCTGCACGATAGCGTGCATGTTCATGTGCGCGATGCGAAGCTCCTTCCCGCGGTAGCCTTCAAACAGGCGGTCGATGAACATGAACGTGCCCAGGTACGAGCCCATCCAGCGGTATTCCCAGAAGCCCTTCAGGCAGGGGATGGGGGCGGAGGCGACCATCTGCACCATGCTCACGAGGTTGTTGAGCCACTGGGTGTAGTCATAGAAGGTGTCCTTCACGCCGCGCCACTCGCGCCATTTGGCGACGCCGGTCTTGTCGTAGTAGCGGCTTCTCAGGCCGCCGACGCCGTTTTCGGCCTGCCACAGCGGGTCGAAACGCTCAAGCTTTTTGTCTATGGAAGCGATAAGCTTATCTGTAACCTTCATTTTACTTACCTCCCTGAATGTTCTTGATCTCCAGAGATTCTATGAACGCCTGGAAACGTGTGCGGAGCTGGCCCGCAGCGCCGAGGGCATATTCCTTCTCGATGGTGCAGCAGGGAATGTTAAGCTCGTTTATGAAGATGTGGGAGGCGAGGACCTTCTCATAGCTCCAGAACTCGCAGAACTTCATGTTCTCATAGATCACGCCGTCGGCCTTGAACTCATCGACAAGGCGCCTTATCTCGGCGGTGCGCTGGTCGATCTTTTCGCCGTCCATGAAGCGCACGCACTGGTTCCAGTGCAGATAGTGGCGGCAGATGGCGTCGAACGCGGTCTCGCCGTCTCTTATCTCTATCTGTTCGCGGCCGGGGAAGGAGCCGAAGCAGTACCTGTCCGCCACGACCATCGCGCCGCAGTTTTCGATAAGCTTTGTGAACTCGGGGTCGTCGATCTCGGATCCGGCCACGGCCACTCTCACGCGGAAGGGGAACTGCGGCTCCGGCTCGCGGGTCTTAAGCTCCTCAAGCGTCTCTTCAAGGTAGGGCTTGATGAGGTAGTGCGGGCACACCTGGCTGACGAGCTGGATGACGTGGAACTCATAGCCCGTGATGTTGGGGTTGTCGAGCTTGCGCCTGTCGCCTATCTCGGTGATGATGCGGCTTATCTCATTGTGGTCGGCGATAGCCGCGCGCATGGCCTCCTCGGATACGTCCACGCCGCGCTCGGCCAGCTTATCGACGATCTTGTGCTGGAGCTCGACCTTGTAGTATTCAAGGTTGGTCTTGTCGCCCTTCATGGGCGGGTCGATTATGGTGGTGAAGAACTTGTCGTTCTTTACCGGGTTTATCAGGGCAAAGTGCTCTTCCATACGCTCCATCGCGGCGCAGCACTCCGCGCCGAACAGAGCCTCAAGGAAGTTGTAGCCGCCCTCGATGGCGCGCTCAAGGATAGAGCGGACATAGGGGCACGTGCGGGTGGTCATGTAGTAGTTTGCCACGTCCGTGGACGTGCAGCGCGGGGCGCGCAGGCGGGCCGAGAAGCAGCCGGGCAGATTCAGCAGCGCTTCGGGTATGTAGTAGCAGTTGTACCCGAGGGCGTGCTTGCCTTCCTCGACGGCCTTTGTCACAAGCTCGTTCTGTGCGTCCTGAAGCAGGTTCTCAAAGTAGATCAGATGCTTTAGATCTTTCAAGCGATACACCTCTTTTAATTTATTGGTCAAGCGCCGGGCGTACCGGCACTCAGTCAAAGTACGCTTATTAGAATGTTAACACACTCGTGCCCTCCACGTCAAGGAATTATCATGGTATTTTTTATGCAATTTTGCCAAATTGTCTAAAGAAGGCACGCTTTCCGCGCGCCTTCTTCGTATTATTGGCACTTTACCGCCGTGCTCACACACCTCTGAGGAAAATTTACCGGCGATTCACAACTATGCTCTTGCCCTTTTCGCGGAAAGATGGTAAGCTGTAGTCAAAGAAAGCGCGAACAACCATTATTGAAAAATTGAAAAGGAGCGTGGCCGAAATGGTTAAGCTGATCTTGGGTCTGAAAGGATCCGGAAAGACGAAGAAGCTGGTCGATCTTGTCCGCGAGGCTGTTGACGAGGGGAACGGCGACGTCGTCGTTATCGAGAAGGAGCGCAAGCTCACCTATGACATCCCCTATCAGGCCCGTCTTATCGACGCCGGCACCTACGACATTGGCACCTATGAATTCCTCAAGGGTCTCATCTGCGGCATCCATGCCGGAAATTATGACATCACCCATTTCTACATAGACAACTTCTACAAGCTCGTAAGCGACAAGTCCGAGGAGGCGCTCATCGGATTTATCTCGTGGCTGGACAAGTTCTCCGAGGCGGAGAAGATAGAATTCTTCATCAGCATCTCCACCGATCCCGACGCTGCGCCCGAAGCGCTTAAAAAGTTTGTGCTTTGATATAAATTTGATATAAATACGTATTATGCAAAAGCTGCACGGTTTTCACCGTGCAGCTTTTATTCTATCTCTTTGTACATCGCCGGGGCGTCCGCCTTGTTGGCCGTCTCGCTTATCTGCGTCACCTCGACCCGAAGCGTGCGCTGCCCGAAGGCGATCTCTATAACGTCCCCGACCTTCACCTGATAGCTGGCCTTCACCTGCCGGCCGTTCACGCTCACGCGTTCGCCGTCGCAGGCCTCGTTCGCCACGGTGCGCCGCTTTATCAGGCGGGAGACCTTAAGGTATTTGTCAAGTCTCATATGCTCTTATGAAAACGGCAGCGTGCGGATGCCCCGCGCCGCTGCCATGACCGTTTGCTTCTTACTTTGCAACTGCGTCCTTGAGAGCCTTGCCGACCTTGAAGGACGGAACACGGCTTGCAGGGATCTCTATCTCTTCCTTGGTCCTGGGGTTGCGGCCGACGCGTGCGCCGCGCTCCTTGACGTCGAAGGTGCCGAAGCCGACGAGCTGGACCTTGTCGCCCTCGGTGAGGGCCGCGGTGATGGACTCAAAAACAGCGTTGACTGCCTTTTCGCTGTCCTTCTTGGACATGCCGGCCTTCTCTGCAACAGCCGCTATAAGTTCGGTTTTATTCATTACTATTCCTCCTAAAAATATGGCATCTGCCATGATATGATGAGTCTGCCCGAAAATTGCGCAGAATACTCATTTCTTTCGGCCGCCCTGCGGACCCCCGCAAACGCAGCATGTAAAATTTAGCATAGTTCTCCGCTAATATCAAGAGTAAATTCCCCGAAATTTGAGTTTTTATGAAAAATAAGCGCCGGTTTCAACGAAAGTGGAGAATCCTGCCTATTTTTTCTCCGCCGGGGATGCTCTTCATGTCCTCTGCCGTGACTGCTTTCAGGCACACGGCGGAGACCGCGTACACCACTACGGCCGCAAGGATCGCGGCGAACATGCTGACCGCTATGCCAAGCCTCGCGCCCGCGCCGATGAAGCGCGCGCCCAGTCCGTATACCGCCCACGCGCACGCTCCCATAAGCAGGCTTGCCGCAAGCGGCCGCGGGAATATCTTCACAAGGCGGGGCCGCCCCTCTATCGTGCGGCACATGAACACATAGTTTATCACCGCCATCGAAATGTAGCTCACAAGCGTGCCGACCGGCGCGCCGTAGATGTTTATCTCCGGCCTTGCCACGAGGAACCAGTTTATCACTATCTTCACGACGCCGCCGGATATCATTGTGACCATGGTCAGCTTTTCCCTGCCGGACGCCTGCAATATCGCGTTTTCCATCAGCACTATGCACACGAAGAAGCTCGCCGCGCCCATGATGCGCAGAAGGCCGGGGCCTGCCGCGTTGCTGTTGGGGTACAGCACCTGCATTATCGGGTAGGCCAGCACCGTCAGCCCCACGCCCATCGGCAGGCTTATCAGCGCCGAAATACGCATGGAGTCCTCCGCGGTCCTGGCGGCGGAGGCGTGCTCGCGCCGGGCGATAGCGCCGGATATCTCCGGAACTATGGCGATGGTGAGGGGCGTGATGAACGCCGCAGGCAGATTGAACAGCGTCTGCGCCTTGCCGTACACACCGTAAAGCACCTTCGCCTCGTAATAGCTGAAGCCCGCCGCGGACTGGAGCCTGTTCATGCACAGCTTCGAGTCGATGCTGTTGAGTATGGCCATTATGCACGCGCCGAAAGCTATCGGCACGCCGATTGTGAGGATGTCGCGCACTATCTTCCCCGTGGAATCAACGACTTCATCGTCGTCGGGCGTGTCGTTTGCATCCACGATGCCTGCGGAATACGGCGCGGAAAGGATGTCATAGTTCCGCCGCTTGTATATCACCATGTAAAGCAGCGATATGACCGAGCCTATCGAAACGCCCAGTATCGCCCCTGCCGAGCCGACAGGGCGCCCAAGCCCGGCGCTCATCGCAAGGTGCGCCAGAATAAGGCCGGAAATGACCTTGAACAGCACCTCCAGCACCTCGTCCACCGTGGTGGGGATCATGTTGCCGTTGCCCTGACAGTAGCCGCGGTAGGCCGAGACGAGGCACACAAGAAGTATTGCCGGGCTCATTGCCTTTATGCTCAGCGCGGCGTCGGGGTTTTCAAGGTATTTGTCCGCCAGCCATTCCGGGAACAGGAACATTATCAGCGCGAACACCAGCCCTATCACGAAGAAGGTGCCCAGCGCCACGCGGAAGGTCTTTTCCTCCTGCTTTGCCCGGCCATTTGCGTCCGCCTCCGCCACAAGGCGCGACAGCGCCACGGGCAGACCGGCCGTCGCCAGAGTGAAGAAGATGAAATATATGCTGTAGGCACTCGTGAACATCGAGTACCCCTCGTCGCCGAGGATGTTGCCGAGCGGGATCTTATATATAAAGCCCAGCAGCTTCATTATTATCACGCCGACTGTAAGGATAGCCGCGCCGTGTATATAGGGTTGCCGATTTCCTTTTGCCATTGCTCTCCTCCTTTAACCGGATCTTGGGATGCGCATTATCACATAATACAGTGTACCCTCGGTTGACAAGGACACACACGGTTTTGGCGGGCAGAAAGAACGCCCATACATCCTCAAAGACCTTGAAAATACACAAAGTATTCCCTGCGGCCTTTTCGTCGTCTGGCCGCCTTTCTGCCTCGGCAAAACTGCTTGCACCTGACAGCGATGGATTTTCGTGCGATTTTTGGCTTTTGAGGCGCAGATGTGTCGTAACCCATCAAGACGAAAAGGGCAAAAAGCGCCGGAAAGACACGCTGTCAGGCGTATGTGCTCTTGTCAACCGAGGGTACTATATACTTATTATCCCAAAAAATCAAGGTTTTGGAGTCAGTGGCGGCGGAGAATATCGCGCGCGACGTACACGCCGCTGGCGGAGGCGTGCGACAGCGAATGCGTCACGCCGGAGCCGTCGCCAATGACGTACAGCCCCTCCGCCTTCGTCTGGAGCCTGTTGTCCAGCTCCACCTCCATGTTGTAGAACTTCACCTCCACGCCGTAAAGGAGCGTGTCGTCGTTCGCCGTGCCCGGCGCTATCTTGTCAAGGGCATGTATCATCTCGATAATGCCGTCGAGTATGCGCTTGGGAATGACAAGGCTGAGGTCGCCGGGCGTCGCGGCCAGCGTGGGCGTGACGAAGTTCTCCTCTATCCTGCGCACGGTGCTGCGCCGCCCGCGCACCAGATCGCCGAAGCGCTGCACTATCACGCCCCCGCCCAGCATGTTGGAGAGGCGGGCAATGCTCTCGCCGTAGCCGTTGGAATCCTTGAACGGCTCGGAAAAATGCTTGCTGACGAGCAGGGCGAAGTTGGTGTTCTCCGTGTGCTTTGCCTTGTCCTCATAGCTGTGGCCGTTGACGGTGACTATGCCGTTGGTGTTCTCGTTGACGACGACGCCGTGCGGATTCATGCAAAACGTGCGCACAAGATCCTCGAACTTCTCCGTGCGGTAGACTATCTTGCTTTCGTACAGCTCGTCCGTCAGGTGGGAGAATATCTCCGCCGGAAGCTCCACGCGCACGCCGATATCGACGCGGTTGGACTTTGTGGGGATGTCGAGGCTCTTGCACACGCCCTCCAGCCACTTGCTTCCGCTGCGCCCGACGGAGACGACGCATTTCTTACATTCATAGCTCTCGCCGCCCGCATGGACGGTATAGCCGCCCTCGCGCTTTTCTATGCCCGTGACGGCCGTGTTGAAGTGGAAGTCCACCCTGTCCTTCAGCTCATCGTATATGTTGCCCAGCACGACATAGTTTATATCTGTGCCCAGGTGGCGCACCTGCGCGTCGAGAAGATGCAGTCCGTTTTCAAGGCACATGCGCTTTATCTTCGTGTTGGCCGTGGAGTAGAGCTTCGTCCCCTCGCCGCCGTGGCTGAGGTTTATCTCGTCCACATACTGCATCAGCTCGATGGCCTCCTGCTTGCCGACATATTCGTACAGCGTGCCGCCGAACTGGTTTGTAATGTTGTATTTTCCGTCCGAAAAAGCGCCCGCGCCGCCGAAGCCGCTCATAATATTGCACACGGGGCACTTCGCGCAGACCTTCACCTTTTTCCCGTCTATCGGGCAGCGGCGCTGCGCGAGCGGACGCCCCAGCTCAAACACGGCAATTTTCAGTTCCTTGCCGGCCTGTGCCAGCTCATATGCGGAAAATATACCGCCGGGGCCTGCGCCGACAATTATCACGTCATAGTTCGTCATCGCTTGCTTCCTCCATATGTTTTTCGTTTCCGGGCATACGTATGCGCGCATCCGCCGCCGCAAAAAGACTCCGCGTTCCCGCCCGGGGAACACGGAGCCGCAAAATGTATCCTCGCTTACCTTACTACATACGGCGCGATAAGTCAAGTGAACGTTATGTGAATAAACGCTTTTCCCCTGTACGCGCCGCGCTTTCGGCAGAAATGCTTTCGGACAGCAGAACAGGCTTGACAAGCCCCGGTTCCAGTTCTATAATCCCGTTTGGGATTTTGGAGCGGAGGAATTTTTGTATGGACAGCCAAAACCGGAAGCTGCACAACAGTGTAAACCACGCCATTATCAAATGCCGCGGGGTCTACTCACAGTGGGCCAAGCGGACCGGCGTGAATTATAACCGTATGCTCGTGTTCTACACGATCCGCGACTACGGATACTGCACGCAGAAGCAGATGTGCGATCAATACCTGCTGCCGCGCCAGACGATGAACAACATCGTCTCCGCCCTCTGCCGCGAGGGGCTTCTGACGGAGGACCCTTCCCGCCGCCGGGGCCGGGAAAAGGCCTATGTTCTCACCGCCGCCGGGGCCGAATATTCAGCCCGGCATCTGGCCTCCCTGAACGCAGTCGAGGATAGGGCCGCGCAGATCTTCGGGCGGGACCGCATCCGCACGATGGCCGGCCTTGTGATGGAATATGACAGCGCGCTCAGCGCCGCGCTGGAGGAGCTGGTGCCATGAAGCGCGATAAACTGACGCAGGAAAATGATTTCTTCGGAACGGGAAGCATCAGCCGCATCCTTTTTAAGATAGCGCCGCATACCGCCGCTGCCGGGACACGCTGAAATGCTCGGTCGTTTTTTCTCTGCTTGTTATGGTGGTGGGCGCGGCGGCATTCATTCTGGTGCCTGACGTTCTCATCCGCATCTTTTCCAAGGACGCCGGGGTGCTTGCCATCGGGCGTCATGCGTTCCCCATTATCGGGTGCAGCTTTCTGCCCGCCGTTGTCTCGCTCATGATGCCCGTATTCTTTCAGGCCATCGGCTATGGCCGCACAAGCCTTGCGCTGTCTCTGCTGCGGCAGATTGTCTGCCTGCTGCCGCTGTTCTGGCTGCTGGCCCAGCTGGGGCTGGACTTCACATGGTTTGCTTTTCCGGTCTCTGAGGTCATCTCCGGCGGCGTCGGGCTGCTGCTCTACCGGCGTGTAGTAAGGCAATGGCAGCGTGCCGCGCAATAGGCGCGCGGCACTTCCTGCACAGGCGAATTATGAAAAGGGATGCTGTTCACATTGCGGCATCCCTTTTTCCGCGCAATGCGGCGTTTTTTGTTGCCTTTGCGCCCGCGCTGGTTTATAATTGCATTTACATTGCAGTATACATTTTTCAAGGGAGAACGGCTTTTATGGTCAAAAGCAAGCGGCAGGCCGCCGCTATCATACTTATCACCGTCTTTCTCGTCGCGCTGACGCGTGGCCTTACGATATCGCATAATATGGAGCTCCACTCCGACGAGCATGTTTTCTTCACCGCCGCACAGAGCTTGAAGGGCTATCTCTCCGGCTCATCGCCGGTGTATGAAGAGGTCAAGGAGTACCCCGAAGGGGCCATCGTTTTTCAGCTCCCCTTTCACATCCTCACGGCCGTCATAAACCGGTTGTGCTCCGCCGGGATCTCCCCGCGCCTCAGCGGCCGCATCGCGGATGTCTTCTATTTTACCATAGGCGTCGCGCTGGGCGGCGTGATAATATACCGCTTTTTCTCCAAAAAGCCGGTGTATACCGCGCTTTATGGGCTTATCGCGGTGTTTTCGCTGCTGCATATCGAGCAGTCACGTTACGGCACGGGCGACGCGATATCGCTGTTTCTCCTGACGTCCGTCGTGCTGCTGACGGCCTCTGGCCTCTCCGCGGAGAAGCGGCGCGGCATGCATGTCGCTTTTGCCGTGTTTGCCGCCGGGGCGGCGGGCGCTGTGAAGTACCCGCTCGTCATCTTCGCCGCGATTCCGGCCTTCGCCGCCGTGCACCTTTTGCGCGGCGCGCCGCGCGGGCGGAAGCTCGCGGCCGCGGCCGCGTTTCTCGCGGTGCTCTGGCTGGGCTTCGCCGTTTTTTCGCCGAAGGCCGCGCTCGACCCCATGTATGTCCTGCGCGCCTCGACGCGCGAGCTGGGCGATTATCTCGGCGCGGCTGGACTCCCCCTCGGTCTGAAGCTCTGGTCGAATTTTATGAGCATATTTACATATTCCATGCTCTACTCCGGCTTCCCGCTCATGCCGCTGTGGCTGTTTCTCGCGCTGCGTGCGGCTTTCCGGGAAAAGACGGGCGGCGACGGCGTGCGCGTGCTTTTCTGTCGCGTGATGCCCGTGATGCTCATCGTCTTTCTTTCCTATAATCTCTTTGCGACGTTTTTCGCCATGCGCTCGTTCTACCCATTCTTCTTTCTCGGCGACCTTTACGTTGCCGCCGCGGCGGGGAACTGGCTGCAGCGCGGCGGTGCGCGGCGCGCGGCAGTGCTTGCGCTTTCCGCCTTCATGGTCCTGCGCGGCGCGTGGCTCGTCGGCGCGATGTCCGCGCGCAATGACGGCGCGCGCATGACAGCGCTTATAGAGTCCGCCGTGGACGATTCGTGGGATAAGACCACCATCCTCTCCGGATACATCATTTTTCCGGACGGGCTTGAGGATGAAAAGGAGACGACCGTCGTCAACATCACTGACGCGCGCTTTGCCGGTGAGGACGCCATGCGCCTCGCCCCCGGTGAACTGTTCATCGCCGGTGCGCGCGACTTTGCCATCGGCGGCTTCCGGTACAACTTCCTGCCGAAAAAATACTCCGTCTTTGCCAGCAGCACCGCATGGCGCAGCTTTGCCGCCGTGAATGAGGAATACTGCGTCGGGCGGCTGTACCCGCAGTATTACTACTACCTCTTCGGATACTGGCTGTCCGGCACGACGGGCACGGTGTTGGAATTTCCTACCTGCACCGTATATTACCGCGCATGACGCGGCGCGAAAGGTCGTCTATCATGAAAAAGCTCTCCTCCGACAACTCTACCCGGCTTCTGCGCTGGGCCGTGCCGGCACTGTTCGCCGCGTTCTTCATCTGGCTCGCCGCGCAGATCCCATATGCGCACGACGATTGGGACTGGGGCATCGGCCTCGGTATGCGGCAGCTTATTTACGCCACAGTCAACAGCCGCTATGCCGGTAATCTGCTTGAGGTCATCCTCACGCGCAGTGAGGCGGCAAAGTGCCTCATCATGGGGCTAACCTTTCTCGCCCTGCCGCTGGCCGCCGTGTGGGTGACGCCCGGCGCGGATAATACGGATGAAAAGGCGCGCATCGCGCTTTGCTGCCTGTCTCTCGTTCTGTTCCTCGCCACCGGCACAGATATGTGGCGCGAGACGAACGGCTGGGTTGCCGGTTTTGCAAACTACAGCTTCTCCGCGCTCATCCTCGCCGTGTTCATCCGTCAGGCCCAGCGCACCCTCTCCGCGGAGGGTACGGAATCGCCGGGCCGCCTCGCCGCCCCGGCGCTCATCTTCGTCACGGTATTCGTGCTCCAGCTCTATCTGGAAAACCTCACGCTCTACGTCGCCGCCGCGGCATTGGCGCTTCTCATCGCCGCGCGGCACAGCCGTTCCGGCCGCATCCGCGGCTGGTGTGCTCTCGTCGCCGCGCTTACCGGCACGGCGGTGATGTTCTCTTCAAATATATATAAAAGTCTGCTCTCCTCGGGCTACGCCGTGGACGAGTACCGCCAGCTCACCTTCCGCGCAGATACGGGGCTTTTCGGTGTCGCCGCGTCGCTTGTACGCAAGCTCGCCGCGGATATCGTGCCGCCGCTGTACCTTGGCAGCAGCGTGCACTGCCTCACTCTTCTCTTCGTGCTCTTCATGCTGACCATGCACGGAAAAAGGCCGCTTTCAAAGCGGGCGCGCACGGTCTTCACGGTCTGCGACGCGCTTCTGGCTATTCCCTTCGTGCTGGAGCTTTTCTCTTTCAGCAGCCGCATCGACGCGCTGCACCACAGGCTTGCCGTGGCGTATTCCTTTCTTGTCTCCGCGGCGTTCTTCGCCGTGACAGCGGCGCAGCTCATCTGCCTTCTCGATGGCCGTGCGCGCGGCTGGGCGCTTGCGTTCTGGGTGTCCGCGCCGCTTGTCGTTCTGCCGATGGCAGCGGTGAACACCGTCGGCCCACGCACGTTCTACACGCCGCTGTTTTTCATCTCCCTCGTCATCCTCACCGTCTCTGCCGCGCTTATATCCGCCGCGCCCGTTAAGCTGCGCCGCGTGCTTGCGGGGCTTTCTGCGGCGGCGCTGGCCGCGCTGGTGCTGCGCTTCTCCGTCGTATACGGCGCGATAGGCCGCGTCAAGGCCGAGCGGCAGCAGCTTATTTCCGCCGCGCTTGACGCAGGCGCAGATGAGATCGTCCTCCCCCGCTTCCCGTATGCCGGATATCTCCACGGCGCGACGCCCGTGGGCAAAGAGAAGCTCATGTACTTCAAGGAGTTTTACGGCATCCCACAGGATGTTGACGTCCTCTTCGACTGAGCAGATACGAAACGCAAAACCGCACCGGTTTTACCGATGCGGTTTGTAGACTGTCGAAAAAGCGGCAAAGCCACTTTTTCGAGAAAGCTTCGCTGCGTTCTGCGC
>URPU01000057.1 GCA_900549865.1 uncultured Eubacteriales bacterium | reverse complement strand
GGTGAACGACCTGAACCGCCTGGTGTGCCGCGGCACGAATAGTATATGGCGCATCCGGCGCACCGGAATGAGCAGGGGAAGCGGCGCGGAAAACATACCCGTAAGGGGGAAAGGCTGTGATAAGCGGCGGCTAAGGTCAATCTATTTTCAACTTAATTTCAACTTTTGTTGATACTGGTTGAAAAAGCAATAAAAACACGCGGCAATCAGAACTTACAGCGCACTTATTCCTGCCAATCTAACAAAATTGCGATTTTATGCGATAAAATCTGTTGAATCCAGAGCAAAAAAATGATATTATATGCAAGCACAAAAATAAGCAATATACGGAGGTGATAAAATGGAGGAGACAAGTAACGTTCTGTTTTCGATCGGTCCGATAGAGATCACGGGCGTGATCGTGACGATTTGGGTGATCACTGCCGTGCTGACGGTTTTGTCCATCCTTGCGACAAGGAACATGAAGAATGTTCCCGGCCCGCTGCAAAACCTTGCCGAGCAGGCAGTCGGCAAGCTGCACGGGTACTACTCGAATATCCTTGGCGAGAAGCTGACAGATAAATGCTTCCCGGTGCTTGCCACGGTCTTTGTGTTCATCATCGTCAGCAACTATTCCGGACTGCTGCCCGGCGCGGGTCACTTAAAGGCGTTCAAGGTGCCCACGGCAAGCCTGTCGGTCACGGCGGGACTGGCTATAGTCGGCTTCTTCACGATACACACAGTCGGTGTGAAGGAGCGCGGCTGGAAGGGCTACCTCAAGTCATTCTTGAGTGTGATGCTGCCCCTGACGCTCATTGAGCAGTTCGTGCGGCCGTTCTCTCTGGCGCTGCGTCTTTTCGGCAACCTTTACGGCGAAGAGATGGTCACGGAGAACCTCTACACTATCTTCCCGGTGCTCGTTCCGCTGGTCATGCAGGTGCTCAGTATCCTGTTCTGCCTGATACAGGCGCTGGTCTTTACGATGCTGCTGTCCTTGTACATAGCGGAAGCGGCGGAAGAAGAGTAAAAAACAAAACATGTAAGCAATAAAAATTATTAAAAAATTATTTTAAAGGAGATAAAAAATGAACAGTGGATTGATAGCAATAGCGGCTGCATTAACCATCGCAATCAGCACCATCGCCCCCGCAATCGCTCAGGGCAAGACCGCAACCAAAGCAATGGAATCTATTGCGCGCCAGCCTGAGGCGGCAAAGGACATCCGTTCCACGCTGATCCTCTCTCTCGGCCTTATGGAAGCACTGACCATTTACGGCCTGCTCATCGCGTTCATGCTCGTGGCAAAGATCTAAGCAAGGGAAGCGCAACAATGAGGCGGCGCGGAATGCCGCGCTGCCCATCATAAGGAGATTAGTATGCTGAGTATCAATATTTCAGAGCTTGTTCTCACCATAATCAGCTTCTTCCTTCTGCTGTTTTTGCTTGATAAATTCCTGTACCAGCCCGTCCTGAAGTTTATGAAGGAACGTCAGGCGCGTATAGATGCCGGCCTTGAGAAAGAGCGCGGCGCGCTTGCGGAGATCGCCGAAAGCGAAAAGCGTATAGACGAGGCCAAGGCGGCCAAGCGCGAGGAGGCGAAGGCCATCCTTGCCGGACAGCGCGCCGAGGACGGGAAAGCGCATGATGAGTATGCCAGACAGCTCATGGCGGATAACGCCAAGGAGCGCCGGGAGGCCCGCGCACGTGTTGACGCAATGGCGCAGGACGCCAAGGCGAAGCTCGACTCCGAGAAGGAGCAGCTTGCGCAGACGCTGGCGGAAAGGCTCACCGGCAAATGAGCATGAATAGAAAGACAGCAGGAAGGAGGGGTGACTGACGCATGTTTGAGTGGAACATATTTTACGGACTTCTAAACTTTGCTATACTGGCAGGCGGCCTGTATTTTGCCGGCAGAAAGTCGGCGGCAAAGATGTATAAAGACTACCGCGACAAGGTCTCCGGCGATCTGGAGCGCGCGAAGGAGGCCGCGGCAAACGCAGAGAAGCTGCAAGACAATCTTGAGGCGCTTGATGCCGCGGGCAGGAGTGACTGCGACAGAATTATTGCGGACGCAAAGCAGCAGGCGCAGGAGCTTTCCAGCGCTGCAAAAAGCGAGAATGAACGCCAGCGGCAGAGTGCGCAGGCCGACAGCGCCAGCAGCTATGAGCAGATGTGCTTCGATATGCAGAAGCGCTTCAATGCCGAGGCCGCACAGGAGCTGACAGACGCCGCGGCGGACATACTGCGCGGCAGCAGCGCCGAAAGCAGAAAGGCGCTGATCGCCCGCTTTATCGAGGAGCTTCCCGCAAAGCTGGAGATACAGCCCAGCGACCGCGTGAAGATCGCCTCCGGCGAAAAGCTTTCGGTCACTATAAGCGGCGGGGAGGAGCTTTCCGCTGCGGATGCCGAGGAAATCGGCAAGGTAATAGAGGATAAATACGGCCATGACGCCGTGGATATCCGCGTTGAAAGAAACGACGCCGTTATCGGCGGCGTGTGCGTCAGCGTGGGCGACTCGCAGTATAACGCCACGCTTCAGCATCAGCTCAGCCGCGTGAAGAAGATAGTGGCCGAGACCGACGACGCCGGTGACGTGATGGAGGTTTTCAAGGAAACGCTTGCAAACGCCCCCACGGATATAGACAGCTATCAGACGGGCCGCGTCATCAGCCTGTCCGACGGTATCTGCCGCGTTTCTGGCCTTTCGGACGTTATGTCCGGCGAGCTGCTTGAGTTCCGCGGCGACCTGCGCGGCATGGTCATGGACCTTGAGTGCGACAATGTTGGTGTCGTGCTTCTGGGCAACTATGACAACGTTCAGGAGGGAGACGAGGTGCGCCGTACCGGCCGCATCATCGAAGTTCCCGTCGGCGAGGCCATGCTTGGCCGCGTCGTGGATGCGCTTGGCCGTCCTGTTGACGGCAAGGGCAGAATCAACACGGATGAGGTGCGCCCCATCGAGACCAAGGCCCCCGGCGTCATCGACAGAAAGGGCGTTTCCGTGCCAATGCAGACCGGTATCAAGGCCATTGACGCGCTCATACCCATCGGCCGCGGCCAGCGTGAGCTGATAATCGGTGACCGCCAGACCGGTAAGACCTCCATCGCCCTTGACACCATCATAAACCAGAAGGGCAAGGACATGATCTGCATCTATGTTGCCATAGGGCAGAAGGAATCCACCGTGGCAAGCTTTGTTGAAAAGCTGCGTGAGCACGGCGCGATGGATTACACCATCGTTGTCAGCGCCACGGCGTCTGAGCCCGCGCCCATGCTCTACATCGCGCCATACTCCGGCGCGGCAATGGGCGAATACTTCATGTACAATGGCAAGGATGCGCTCATAATATACGACGACCTCAGCAAGCAGGCTGTCGCCTACCGTGAGCTTTCCCTGCTGCTGCACCGTCCGCCAGGACGCGAGGCATACCCCGGCGACGTGTTCTACCTGCATTCCAGACTGCTTGAGCGCGCCGCGCGCCTGAGTGACGAGCTGGGCGGCGGCAGCCTTACGGCCCTGCCCATCATAGAGACGCAGGCCGGTGATATCTCTGCCTACATACCCACAAACGTCATTTCCATCACCGACGGCCAGATCTTCCTTGAGACGGATCTGTTCAACTCCGGCGTGCGCCCGGCGGTCAACGTCGGCCTGTCGGTCTCCCGTGTCGGCGGCAGCGCGCAGCTTGGCGCGATGAAGCAGGTCGCGGGCCGTCTGAGGATGGACCTTGCGCAGTACAGAGAGCTTGCTGCGTTCTCGCAGTTCGGCTCCGACCTTGACAAGGCCACGCGCGACACGCTGCACCGCGGCGACAGAATGACGGAGCTTCTCAAGCAGCCGTGCTATTCCCCGATGGAGGCCTCCGATCAGGTCATCTCCATCTTTGCCGCGTCTGAGGGCTATGCCGACGACGTAGAGGTGAAGGACATCGCGGCGTTTGAAAAGGCGCTTATCCCCTATGTCAACAAGCATTATCCCGAGCTGCGCGGCGAGATACTCAGCGGCAAGAAGCTTAGCAAGGAAAGCCTTGAAAAGCTGCGCGCCGTTATTGAGGACTTCAAAAAGAGCGCGGCGCTTTGAAAAAACATCCGCGGTGAGGGCCGGTAAGGCCCCCGCCGCGGCAAAACCGACAAGAAGGAGGTGGGGCATGTGGCAAACATGCGTGCTATCCGCAACAGGATAAAAAGCATCGAGAGCACCCGGCAGATAACCAAGTCCATGAAAATGGTCGCGGCCGCAAAGCGGCGGCGCACCCAGCTTGCCGTCGGCAATCTCAAAAGCTTTTCCGATAAAAGCCGCTTCATCCTCTCGCATCTCATGGGCAGCATGACGGACTCCGACAATCCCTTCCTCAAGCCGCGGGAGGAGATAAAGCGGCGCTGTTATGTGCTCTTCATGGGCAACAGGGGCCTGTGCGGCGTGTATAATTCCTCCCTTCTGCACTATGCCGAGGAGCAGATCGCCGCGGACGGCGGCGAAAGCTTCGTCGTGGTGTGCGGCCGCTGGGGCAGGGACAGCTTCGCGTCCTCCGGCCTTGACGTCAGGCGTGTGTTCGACGGTATAAGCGACACGCCCACCGCGCAGGAGAGCCGTGAATTGACGGAGTATCTCAAGTCGCTCTATACTTCCGGCGAGGCGGACGAGATAGTGCTGGTGTACCAGCAGTTCCGTTCCGTCCTTTCGCAGACTCCCGGCAGGGCGACGCTTCTGCCGGTGCCCGCAATAGAAGGGGCGAGCGGCCGGGAATATATATTCGAGCCGGACGCCGAGTCCGTGCTGAACTCGCTTGTGGAGCTTTACATCAGCAACAGCGTCTATTCCGTGCTGCTTGAGGCCAAAGCGGGCGAGCATTCCGCCAGAATGACGGCCATGACCGCCGCGACCGATAATACGGAGGAGCTTATATCCACGCTCACTCTGGAGCTTAACCATGCAAGACAGTCCGCCATCACCACCGAGATATCCGAGATCGTGGGCGGCAGCGCGATGCAGTAACGGCAGCAGCCTCATAGCCAAAAGGAGGAAAAGAATCAATGGTAAACGGTATCGTCAAAAGGGTCATCGGACCTGTGGTTGACGTTCAGTTCCCGGCAGGAGAGCTGCCGGAATTATATAACGCAGTAGAAATAAACAGCGAGGCCGGGAAGGTCACGCTGGAGGTCGTCCAGCAGATAGGCGACGGCGCTGTGCGGTGCATCGCGCTGGCCTCTACGGACGGTATCTCCCGCGGCGAACCGGCCACTGACACCGGCGCGCCCATCACCATGCCCGTCGGCGAGGCGACGCTGGGCCGCATGTTCAACGTCGTCGGTGAGCCTATCGACGGCAAGGGCGCTGTCAACACCGATAAGCGCCTGCCCATCCACCGCGACGCGCCCGCCTTCACCGACATCCGCCCGGCAACCGAAATGCTGGAGACCGGCATCAAGGTCGTCGATTTGCTTGCCCCGTATGCAAAGGGCGGTAAGATCGGCCTGTTCGGCGGCGCAGGCGTCGGCAAAACGGTGCTTATAATGGAGCTTATCCGCAACGTCGCGTATGAGCACGGCGGCTATTCCGTGTTCGCCGGCGTCGGTGAGCGCAGCCGTGAGGGCAACGACCTCTGGCATGAAATGAACGAGTCCGGCGTCATCAATAAGACGGCGCTCGTCTTTGGCCAGATGAATGAGCCGCCCGGGGCGCGTCTGCGCGTTCCTCTGTCCGGCCTTACCATCGCGGAGGACTTCCGCGACCGCAGCGGACAGGACGTGCTTTTGTTCATCGACAATATCTTCCGCTTCACGCAGGCCGGTTCTGAGGTCTCCGCGCTGCTGGGCCGTATGCCCTCCGCCGTCGGCTATCAGCCGACGCTGGCCACCGAAATGGGGGCCCTGCAGGAGCGTATCACCTCCACAAAGGACGGCTCTGTCACGTCCGTTCAGGCCATATACGTTCCGGCCGACGACCTTACAGACCCCGCGCCCGCAACGGCCTTCGCGCACCTTGACGCGACAACGGTGCTTTCCCGTTCGATATCCGAGCTGGGCATATATCCTGCGGTCGATCCGCTGGATTCCACCTCGCGTATACTTGAGCCGGCAGTGCTTGGCAAGCGCCACTATGAGACGGCGCGCGCCGTTCAGGCCGTGCTTGAAAAGTACAGACAGCTTCAGGACATCATCGCGGTGCTCGGCATGGATGAGCTTGGCCCGGAGGATCGCGCAACGGTCAACCGCGCGCGCCGCATCCAGCGCTTCCTGTCGCAGCCGTTCCATGTGGCGGAGAACTTCACCGGCATGGAGGGCAGATACGTCAAGCTCGAGGACACCATCAGAAGCTTTGAGGCCATACTCGGCGGCGAAGTGGACGACCTGCCTGAGCAGGCGTTCCTCCTCTGCGGCGATATAGACGAGGTCATTGCAAAGCGCGGGCAGTTTTGAGGAGCGGTAAATGGAAACTAGACTCCATCTGTGCATCGTCACGCAGGACAGCACCGTGTTTGAGCGCGACGTGGACTATGTCAATCTCCCGACGACGCTCGGCTCCATCGGCGTGCTGGCAAACCACGCCGCCATGGTGTGCGCGCTGGCCGACGGAAGGGTGCGCTGCACCTATGAAAACGGCGGCGCGTCCGAGATAGATATCGGCGCAGGCATCGCGGAGGTGGCGGACAATCAGGTCACGCTGCTCGTGTCGGATGCAAAATTAAAGCAATAATGTTCAGCCGCGCCCGGAAAACCGGGCGCGGTTCGCTGTTTTGACCGCCCCGTCTGCCCGGAGCGGCGTTTTTGTATACTTGCAGTACAATTTGACAAAAATTTCGGCGGAAACTATTGTATTTGCACCATGGCCATGGTATATTCTGATATATAATACCACGGACATGTGATTCTTTGTGTTGGGAGGATATGAAATGAAACGTTTTCTGTCAATGCTGCTTTGTGCGGCGATGCTCATCAGCTTTGTTCCCGCGGCATGGGCCGAGGGAGACGGGCAGGAGCTGCTTGCAGAGCAGCCTGTAGAGGAACAGGCCGAACAGCCGGTGGAGGAGCCGTATGTTCCCCCAGTGGAGGAACCCTCCGCCCCGGAGGAGCCGACAGTAACGGAACCGCCCGTCGTTGAGCCGACTGCGGAACCGGAACCCTCCACGGAGCCTGAACCGACGGCGGAACCCGAACCGGCTGCTGAGCCGGAACCGGAGGAGCCGGGATTCATCACCTTCTCCGGCGCGGACTACCGCGATGAGGCGCTTATATATCAGTATATCGTGGACACTGCCGCCGGGGAGACGGTCACGCTTGCGCCCGCGCCGGTGTATGACGGCGTGCTGGCGTATGTCTGGCTGCGCTATGACGCTGCGCTCGGTACATATGCGGAGATAGACCCCGCGGAGAACCCCACGGCAAATTCCCCCGCCCTCACCGTGACCGTGGCAGAGGGCGACATCGGCGCGGCTTCTCTGTATGCGTGCTCCGTCTATGCCGAGGACGGCGCGGCGGGTTGTGCCGCGTTCACATTCAGACAGCGCGCGGCTGATGCCGCGGGCACGGATGGCGTACTCGTTGAGACCATAACGGTTACGGCGCCCGGCGACGTGAACAGTGTGGACGTTGGGGAAACGCTTCAGCTTTCCGCCTCCGTGACGCCGGAGGATGCGGAAAACAAGGTCGTCATCTGGACAAGTTCAGATGAGGAGACGGCCACCGTTGACGAAAACGGCCTTGTCACCGGCGTCGCCGATGGTGTCGTCACTATTTATGCCGCGGTTGCTGACGACAGCGGCGCCGTGGGCGAGATAGAACTCACCGTCGGGAATGGCATCGCGCTGCTGGCCGCGAACGAAAGTGTTTATTACAACAGAACTAAAGCGGTTGATTATGCAGGAAAACACTACAACGATCCGGGTGTTATGTGTGCAACGTTTGTATCTAGGTGCCTTAAAGAAGGAGGAATAGAAGTCTCTGGTACTACCAACGGTTACTCTAACTATGATTATGTAGAACCATTACTACAGTTCCTTGTTAACAAAGGAATAGGTTCTTTAAGGGAGTTAAAAAACAAAGATACGTGGGGAAAGGTGCGTTATTCGGATCAAACGCAAGAAATTTTACAGGGAGATTTGATTTTTTACTGGCTGAATGAAGAGGATATCGGAAATATATATAAGCCCTGCCATGTGGCAATTGTTGTGAGCGATGCAACAAAAGATGAATATATAAAAATCGCAGCAAACAACAGTCCGTATTACGGCAATCTTGGATACTATGTCCGCGACGACGGACAAAAATCATATGCATATATGGTTCTACACATTGGAGCAGATTCATCTACCCCCGTAACGCCCTCAAAGCCTGCGGCCACGGCGGATATGTCCGTTGCCGATTACATGAATTACTATGCTTCCGAGGTGTCGGATTACTCTGCCGTCGCCACGCGCAAGGACGCCAGCCTTAAGCTGTGGCGTCTGCCGTGGACTTGCAGCAACACCGTCAGCTACACGACGTCCACTGACAGCAGCTTCATTATCACAAAGCGCATCGTAAACCATGTAAATAATATTTGGTATCAACTTGATAACGGAAGCTTTATATATTCCGGCGATGTGAATGTAAAGGACACGTTTAAGGTCAGCCTTGACGCCAACGGCGGAATATGCAGCCAGACGAGCAAAAACGTCACCGGATACAACTCCGCCTACGGAACGCTTCCGACGCCGACGCGCACGGGCTATAACTTTGACGGTTGGTACACGGCGAAAAGCGGCGGCGTCAGGATAACCGCATCCACAAAAATGACGTCGCGCACGGATCATACGCTTTATGCGCACTGGACTCTTGCGCGGGTGTCGATAGCTGTACCAACGATATCAAAGCAGACGTCGCAGACCCTGCTGCTGGCTACGACGATATCCTATTCTTCGTCCAATAAGCTCAAGTCGTGGAATCTGAAGTATGGCACGGCAAAAAATGCAATTAACAAGATCGGCTATGAGGATAACAATATCTCTGCCAGCATTTTGAATAAATATAATCCTCTGCCGGTTTCCGTGGATTTCGGCACGGAGACGCCGAACCTCCAGCCGGGCACAAAGTACTACTATATAATTACGGCCACAGCGGTGAACGGGGAAACATGCACGTATTCCGGCGAGTTCACGACATTGGCCTGTACGCACAGCTTTGACGGAAACGGCGTGTGCACCATATGCGGCTATAACAGCAGGGTCTTGGTCACGTCCGTCATGCTGGGCGTGGTCGAGGTGGAGCTTTCCCCCGGCAAGACCTACACCCCCTCTTGGTGGATAGAGCCGTCGAACGCCACTGATAAAACAGTCAGCTGGACGAGCAGCAACACACACGTTGCATCTGTCGATTCCGGCGGCAAGGTGACGGCCAACAATGCAGGTACGGCCACAATAACGGCGACGGCGAATGACAAATCGGGCAAAACCGCTTCCTTCAAGGTGAAGGTGGTGGAGCCTGTGGTGAACGTACAGTCGCTCAGCGTGTCGTGTCCGGAAACGGAGTTCTATCCGAATGAAACCCTGACCGCGACAGTTGAAGTTCTCCCGGCGAACGCCTCCAACAAGAGCGTCACATGGCGAAGCAGCGATACGGATATCGCAACCGTTGACGCCGACGGCGTGATAACTGCGGTCGCACCCGGCACGGTCGAGATCACTGCGACGGCCAATGATAACGAGTCGATATCCGACTCGCTCACACTGACAGTCAAGTCCAGGTATGCAACGAAGATAGATGTTTTCCTGAAAAATAAGGACGACACGCTGGAGGTCGGGGATAACAGCGCATGCTTCATATATGCCGAAGGCGTGTCAGATCCTGAAAATTTTGATTATGAAATAACGCTTCAAAACGGGACCGGCGAGGCGGTGCTGGCAAAACATGATTTCCTTTACGCCCTGCGGGCCGGTACGGTCACGCTGACTATAAAGGCGCTTGACGGCAGCAATCTCTCCGCCAGCAGGACCTTTACTCTGGTGGAGCCCGCCGTGTCGGCAGAGCAGGCGTTGCACAACGCTATTGCGAACGGGGAATCCCGCTATGTCCTTTCGGGCAATATAACGCTCACGCAGGATCTTGTCATCCCAAACGGAATGCTGCTTTTGGTCGGCGCGATGGCGCAGGATGTTCCGTCGGTCATAACCGTGCCCCAAGGCGTCACGGTTGAAAACTACGGGCAGATATGCGTTCTGGGTGTAGACGGCGGTACCGCGGCAAGCACTCTCGTCCTCTCCGGAACCCTGCGCAACAACGGCCTGATAACGACGGAAACTCTTGGCCGGATAGAGACGACGGCCACGGCCTGCGCTATTGACGATACGCATGTATACTGCTATAACGGCGGCACATGTGCATCCGGTGTCCTGACGCCCGATACATTTATTCCGGGCACGGAGATGGACGTGCGCATTTCTCTTGCACAGCAGGGCAAAGCGTATCTGACGTCCTCCGTCACTCTTCGCAGCGACCTGTACATCCCGCAGGATGCGGAGCTGAATATCTATGAGGGCGAAAGCTCCGCAACAACGCTGACAGTTCCGGCGGGCGTGACCGTGCATAACAGCGGCACCGTCGTCGTATACGGCTCCGATGACGCGGAATTGACGGCGGAGATGGATGTGCAGGGCACGTTCTCAAACGGCGGCGCTATGTCCGTCTACAGAAACGGCGTTGTGACCGTGCCCGGAACCTTTATAAACAGCGGCTATATCGAGGCCTACGGCGGAAGCCGGATAAACCTGTCGGGAACATATACATATGACGGCGGCAGTGTATACAAGTATGACGATGCTCTGCTGACCGGCCCCGGCTTTGACGATGTGTTCAGGGATGACCTCTATTCGCATATAGCCGACGGGGATACATGGTATGAGCTCAGCACGGGCATCACGCTGACGTCAGACCTCGTCATCCCGGAGAACTTCACGCTTTATGTCGTAAACGGCGGCCGCCTGACTGTTCCGAGTGGTGTGACGCTGACAAATAATGGCCAAATAATCGTCTATAATGAAAGCACCGTTACTGTCGATGCCGGAGGCACGTTTTTAAATAACTTCTATGCTGCCGCATACGGCGGGAAGCTTGCACTGAACGGCAGCTATGCTTCCGGCGATAACGGCTCTTTGGTATGCTGGTATGGAATCGGCGATTTCAGGACGGATATCACCGGCGTCAGCACAGATGCCATAACTCTCTATGCCGTGTCGGATGATGAAGCGCTTCTGCGCGCCGCCGCTGCCGAGGCATCGGATGTCAAAAACATCTCTATGAGCCTTCCGAGCGGCGCGAGTATGACACTCACGGCGGATCTCACCATTCCGGAAAACGGCGAGCTTACTCTGCCGTTCTATGAGGGCGATAGCGGAACACTCACGATCCCGGAGAACATAACGCTGACGAACAACGGATACATATACGTGCACAGTCCGGCAAAGCTGATCATTGCGGGCACGCTTGAGCATAACGGATACAGCGATATTGAGGATCAAGCTGTCATTATTGAGAACACCGGCCGTATAACGGGCGAAAGCGGCGGAATATGGACCTTCAGAGAGGTTAGCACTGCGGAAGAGCTGTATGCGGCGCTTTCATCGGATGTTTGCGATGTCAATGTTCTGGCGGATATAAAGATTGCCAAGAATGTGACCATCCCTGAGGGACTGACGATCAACGTCATTAACGGCGTAACGCTGACGGTCAACAGCGGCTGCACGCTTACAAACGATGGCAACCTGTGTGTGCGCGGCAATCTGATTGTGAAGGGTCGGCTTGCGCATAACAGGGCGATAGTTTTCGCCGAGGGCAGCATCACGCCCGCGACCACCCCGCACTACCGTGAGGGCGTCCTTATGGAGCAGATCGAAATCGTCGGCCCGTCGGTTATCGGTCTTGGCTGCAGCGCGCAGTATGACATAAGAACATATCCTGACAACGTGTGGAACACGGAGATGGATATTACTGTTCTCTCCGGGCAGGACCTTGCCACGATAGATTATGAAACAGGCATCCTTACGGCCGGTAATACCGCGGGCACTATGGTCGTGCGCGCTGAGGCGTGCGACGGCAGCGGCGTGTATACGGATTTCACTCTTGAGATAGTGGATGCATCGCTCACGATCAATGGCATAGACAAGCTCCGCACAGGGCAGAGCGGCACGGTCACGGCGACGTTCGTGCCGGAAAACCTGACGGGAACGGGGATAGTATGGGCTCTTGCCGCCGGGGATGAGGAGTACGCCTCCGTCAAGGCAGGGAAGAATAATACCGCGACCGTGACGGCGAAGAACGTCACCGAGGCGCACGACGTCACCGTCATCGCCTCCGCGGCCGACGGCTCCGTTGCGGACGCATGGCATGTTATCACCGTCGTTCCCGCGGCAGCAGGCGTTGCCGTCACGGATGAAAACGGCGCCGCGGTCACGGCGAAGGAGATAAACCTCAATGCAGAGACGGAGCTGACGCTTGTCGCTTCGGCAGTGCCTGCGGGCGCAGAAGGAAATATAGTCTGGACTTCCAGCGATACCAAGGGTGCGTTCGGCACGTATACGGATAATGGCGACGGTACGCTGTACGTCAGCCTTGACCCGAATGCCAAGCTCGGCACTGTGACTCTCACAGCAACGGATACCGTCAGCCGCAAGAAAGCGGCCGTGAAGCTCACTACCACGCGCGTGTCCACGGGCGTGGAGATCATCGGCATGGCTTCGGCGCCGTCACAGGTCATTCCTGATGACGCCCTTGTCAGCGGGCAGAGCATACAGCTCAAGGCGCAGGTGCTGGGCAGCCCGAAGGCGAACTCCGTCATATGGAGCATTCCTGATGAGTACGCGCCCTATGCCGCGGTCACAGCCGCAGGCAAGCTGACGGCAAAGGCGGTAACTTATCCCGTGGAGATAGAGGTCGTCGCCCGTGCAAAGGACGGCGCGAGTGAGACCAGCGCCTATGTCTGGATAGTGCCGAAGGTGAATGCAGTTGCCCTTAAGGTGAACGGCGAAGCCCTCAGCGGCACGGCGTATAATGTGGACCTCAACGGCACGGCGGACGCGCTGACGGTGGAGGCTGTTACTTTCCCGGCAGACGCGAAGAAGAACATCCAGTGGACCGTGAGCGACACGAAGAACGTGTACGCGGAGTATGACGTCAGCGGCGGCAGCGTCAGTGTGTACGGCTTCAAGGGTAAGACTGGCAGTGTTACGCTGACGGCAAAGGCCACGGACGGCAGCAATAAGACCGCGCGCGTGACGCTAAAGTTCGTCAGATATGCCAACAGCATAGAGATATTGAATGCCCCGGATGTCATCTCCGGCGGTAAGAGCGTGACGCTCAAGACCAATGTGCAGACGGATAAGACTCTTACAGATAAGGCCGTTGTGTGGAGCGTCAGCGCGGCCTCCGCGCCGTATGCCAGCATAAACGCCAGCGGCAGCCTGAAGGTACAGCCTGCGGCAGTGCTGGTGGATATACAGGTCATCGCAACGGTGAAGGCGACAGGGGCGAGCACCTCGTGCCTCATCACGGTCACGCCGAATATAGCGAAGCGCGTGGACGTGCTGATGAACGGCGAGGTCGTGACCGGCCTTACGCGGACGGTAGATCTGACGGACGCTGTCAGCCTGAGCGCGGAGGTACAGCCCACGGATGAGGCCGTTACATGGACGAGCAGCAGCAAGGCGATAGCGGAGGTCGATGCAAATGGCACGGTGACGCTCAAGAAGGCGGGCACTGTGACGTTCACTGCCGCAACGGCAGATAAAAAGACAAAGGCCACATTCAAGCTTACGGTAGTCAGCCGCGCGCAGAGTATAAGCATAGTTGGCGGCGACCAGACGGTATGCGGCGGCGGAAAGCTTAAACTGACGGCACAGCTCACCCCGGCAAAGCCGACGAACAGCAAGGTCACGTGGAGCATTGCGCCGGAGTATGCAAGCTATGCCGGCATAAACTCCAGCGGCGTTCTTACGGCGGCAAAGGTGACGTATACGCACAAAGTCGTTGTGAGCGTCGTCTCGAATGACGACCCGGCAGTGAGAGACGAGATAACGGTGACGATAAGCCCGGCTGTGAACAACATGAAGGTGTACGCCGATGCGCCGTCAGTGATAGACGTGGGAGAGAGAGACAGCGTACAGCTCAGCGTGCGGAGCTATCCTGTGGAAGCGATGCAGGACGTGACGTGGAAGAGCAGCAGCGCGAACATTGCCTCGATAGACGCGGACGGCACGGTGACGGTATGCAGAGATGCAAAGACCGGCCTTCCCAAGACGGGGACCGTTACCTTCACGGCAACGGCGGCAGACGGCAGCCGCAAGAGCGCGAGCATAAAGCTGACGTTCACACGGAAAATGGATACGCTGGCGATAGCGGGCGCGGACATAGTCGGCGGCGGTAAGAGCGTGACGTACAAGGCGGTGTGCGACCAGTATGCCACGAACAAGAAGGTCATATGGAGCCTGTCGGGCGACACAGACTGTGCAACGCTGAACGCATCCGGGGTGCTGAAGGCGAAGGCCGTGACAGCGCCGAAGTATGTGACGGTGACTGCGACGGCGGCAGATGGCGGCGGCGCAACAGCGAGCATTGACGTTGTGATATACCCGATAGTGACGAAGGTAAACATATTCCTCGGCAGTGAAGTTGTGACGGGCAAGACACTGGCGGGCAGCATGTCCGATCTGGATGAGCTGGCGCTGCGTGTGGAGAACTCCCCGGCGCGAAGCTATAAGGGCTGGACGGTGACGACAAGCAATAAGGACGTCGCTGCGTCGATAGACCCAAGCGGGAATATAAGCGTAAGCATAGTACCGGGCGCAGTAATAAAGTTGAACGCCGTTGTCACGATAACGGTCAAAGCGACAGACGGTAGCAACAAGACGGCAAACGTCAAGCTCAAATTGATTGACGTAAACTAAATACAGCACACATTAAACCCACATCGGGAGGAGCATTCCGCTCCTCCCGATGTTTTGCGCTTATACTTATTATTTATATCTTATACTCCACCAAGTTCGTCACTTCCGTGCGAGGCGCGATAATGTACAATAAGTTGCGCAAAAAGAAAAAGGGATAAAAGAAGACATAGCTTGCAGGCTCTGGTAGAATGAAGTTACCACACAAACAT
>URPU01000056.1 GCA_900549865.1 uncultured Eubacteriales bacterium | reverse complement strand
TATCCGCGCGCAGCTTTTCATTGACTTCCCCCGCCGGGGCAATTATACTTATTATGCTTATCATAGCATATCGCATACCACCGAAGGAGACGCACATTGGAAAGCATCAATCAGATACTCGCCCGGGAGCTGAACCGGGAGCAGACGCACATCGACAACGTCGTGAAGCTTCTCGACGAGGGCAACACCATCCCCTTCATCGCACGCTACCGCAAGGAGCTGCACGGCGCGATGGACGACACCGCCCTGCGCACACTGGCGGAGCGGCTTGAATACCTGCGCTCTCTCGCCGAGAGGCGCGAGACCGTGAAAAACTCCATCACCGAGCAGGGCAAAATGACGCCGGAGCTTTCCGCCGCCATAGACGAGGCGGCGACGCTGGCCGCGCTGGAGGACCTTTACCGCCCGTATAAGCCCAAGCGCCGCACCCGCGCCACCATCGCAAAGGAAAAGGGACTGGAGCCGCTGGCCGCCGCCCTCTTCGCGCAGGGCGGCGATCTCCCCGCGCCGGAGGTTCTGGCCGCAGACTATGTAAACGCGGAAAAGGGCGTGGAAACCGTGGAGGACGCGCTTTCCGGCGCGTCGGACATCGTGGCAGAGCTTATCTCCGACGATGCGGAGATCCGCAAAAAGCTGCGCGGCTTTATAGAGAGCAGCGCATACCTCGTTTCCAGAGCCGCGACGGAGGACGACTCCGTCTACAGGCTTTATTATGACTTCAAGCAGCGCGTGGACAGGCTCCAGGGGCACCAGATCCTCGCCGTCAACCGCGGCGAGAAGGAGGGCTTCCTCAAGGCCGGGATAGAGCTTGACCGCGAGCTTGCGCTCCAGCGCGTGCGCCGCGCGGTGATAGTGCCGGGCAGCGCGGCCATGACCTTTGTACGCGCTGCGGCGGACGACGCCTATGACCGGCTCATCTGGCCGTCGATGGAGCGCGAGGAGCGCGCCGCGCTGACGGACATGGCCTGCGAGGGCGCGATAAAAATGTTCGCGCTCAACCTCAAGCCGCTTCTGATGCAGCCACCCGTGAAGGGCCGCGTCACCATGGGTCTTGACCCCGGCTACCGCAACGGCTGCAAGGTCGCCGTCATCGACGGCACGGGCAAGGTGCTCGACACCGCCGTGGTCTACCCCACGTTCAGCGAGGGGAGAAAGCGCGAGGCCATACGCACGCTGTCTGCGCTCATACGCAAACACGGGGTGGAGCATATCGCCATCGGCAACGGCACCGCCTCGCGCGAGACGGAGCAGATGACTATCGAGATGCTGCACGAGCTGGGCGGCGGGCAGTCCTACGCCATCGTCAACGAGGCCGGCGCTTCCGTATACTCGGCCTCGAAGCTGGCGGCGGAGGAATTCCCGGATTATGACGTCAACCTGCGCTCCGCCGTGTCCATCGCGCGCCGTTTGCAGGACCCGCTGGCGGAGCTTGTCAAGATAGACCCCATGGCGATCGGCGTCGGCCAGTACCAGCACGACATGCCGCAGGCGCGGCTTGAGGAGGCTCTGTCCGGCGTGGTGGAGGACTGCGTCAACGCCGTCGGCGTGGATATAAACACGGCCTCTCCCTCGCTTTTGCAGCGCGTGTCCGGCCTGACAAAGACGACGGCGAAGAACATCGTCGCCTACAGAGAGGAAAACGGCGCGTTCACCTCGCGCAGTCAGATAAATAAAGTGCCCAAGCTCGGGCCGAAGGCGTTCCAGCAGTGCGCGGGCTTCCTGCGCGTGCCGGAAAGCGCGCAGGTGCTGGACAATACCGCCGTGCACCCGGAGAGCTACGACGCGGCGAAGAAGCTTCTCAAGCTCTGCTCATACACGCTTGACGACGTCGCCGCCGGTGCCATAGGCGAGCTTCCCGCCCGCGTGAAGGCCATGGGCGCGGCAAAGGTCGCGGAGGAGTGCGCCGTCGGCGTGCCGACGCTCAACGATATCGTCGCTGAGCTCCTCAAGCCCGGCCGCGACCCGCGCGACGAGCTGCCCCCCGTCCTTCTGCGCAAGGATGTGCTGGACATAAAGGATCTCAAGCCCGGAATGGAGCTTATGGGCACCGTGCGCAACGTCATCGACTTCGGCGTATTTGTGGACATAGGCGTGCATCAGGACGGCCTTGTGCACATTTCTCAGGTCAGCGATAAGTTCATCCGCCACCCCAGCGAGGCCGTGGCCGTGGGCGACGTCGTGAAGGTCGTCGTGCTGGACGTGGACGAGAAGAAGCACCGCATCTCTCTTTCCATGAAGCAGGCATCCAAATAACTTAAAGGAGCATCGCATATGGTCTGCAACGATGTTGAAGCCCTCGTGCAATACGGTATAGATAAGGCGCTCATCGCCGGGGAGGACCGCGTCTGGGCGCGGAACCAGCTTCTCGCGGCGCTGTCGCTGGACGGCTTCGCCCCGGAGGACGGCTGTGTCTGCGCTGGGGAAGAGCTGGACTGCATCCTTTCGCGCATACTCGACGACGCGGAGCGCCGCGGCCTCATCACCGGCGGCGTCGTTAGCCGTGACCTTCTGGACACGAAGCTCATGGGCGTGCTGACGCCGCGGCCGTCGCAGGTGATATCGCGCTTTCGCGCGCTGTACGCGCAAAGCCCCGCCGCCGCGACGGACTGGTATTATAAATTCAGCGGCGACACGAACTATATCCGCCGCGGCCGCGTCAGTCAGGACCTACGCTGGACGGCGGAGACGGAGTACGGCGCGCTGGAGATATCCATCAACCTCTCCAAGCCCGAAAAGGACCCGCGCGCCATCGCCGCCGCGCTGCAGGCGAAGCAGACGGGCTATCCCAAGTGCCAGCTCTGCCGCGAGGCGGAGGGCTACGCCGGGCGCATCGATTATCCCGCGCGGGAAAATCACCGCCTCATCCCGCTCACTCTCGGCGGGGAGGACTGGTTTTTGCAGTATTCCCCCTATGTTTATTATAATGAGCACTGCATCGTCCTCTGCGCGCAGCACCGCCCCATGAAGATAGACACTGCCGCGTTTGAGCGGCTTATGGATTTCATCACGCTTTTCCCGCACTATTTCGTCGGCAGCAACGCAGACCTGCCCATCGTCGGCGGCTCCATCCTCAGCCACGACCATTTTCAGGGCGGCAATTTCAGCTTCCCCATGGCGCGCGCCGGTATTGAAGAGCGCTTCTCTGTGCCCGGCTATGAGGATGTTGACTGCGGCGTCGTGGCGTGGCCCATGTCCGTCATCCGCCTTACCTCGCCGGACCGCGCGCGCGTCACGGCGCTTGCCGGGCACATCCTCTCGTGCTGGCGCGGCTATACCGACGCGGACGCCTTCATATTCGCCGAGACCGGCGGCGAGGCGCACAACACCATCACGCCCATCGCGCGCATGTCCGGCGGGCAGTATCAGCTCGACCTTGTGCTGCGCAATAATATCACGACGGAGGAATACCCCCTCGGCGTTTTCCACCCGCACCCGGAGCTGCACCATATAAAGAAGGAGAACATCGGCCTTATCGAGGTGATGGGGCTTGCGGTGCTTCCGCGCCGCCTGAAAACGGAGCTGGCCGCGCTGGAAAAATGCCTCGTCTCCGGCGGGGATCTCTGCGCCGGTGAGGAGACGGCGAAGCACGCCGAATGGGCGCGGGAGCTTATGCGCCGCTATGACTTCACCGCCGAAAACGCCGCCGGTATCCTGCGCCATGAGGTGGGGCAGGTGTTCAAGACCGTGCTGGAGCACGCCGGAGTATTCAAACGCGACGAGCGCGGCCGCGCGGCCTTCCGCCGCTTCATCAGCCGCCTGTAATAACGAAAGGAGCTGCACGCCATGGAAAAACTGAACGTATGCCTCATAAACGACTCTTTCCCGCCCGAGATAGACGGCGTGGCCAACGCCGTGACGAATTACGCCCGCCTCATCAACGCACAGCACGGCTCCGCCTCCGTCGTGACGCCGTCTAACCCGCAGGCGGACGACTCCGTCTTCCCCTTCCCCGTGCTGCGCTATCCCAGCGTGGACATGACCAAATACGTCGGCTACCGCGCGGGTATGCCCTTCTCGCCGGAGATACTGCGTCATGTGGAGGAGGGCGGCTTTGACATCATCCACAGCCACTGTCCCATCACGTCCACCATGCTTGCGCGCGTCCTGCGCGAGAGGATAGACGTGCCCGTCGTCTTTACATATCACACGAAGTTCGATATCGACATCGCCAACGCCGTGCGCGGCAAGCTTTTGCAGGAGGAGGCCGTGCGCATACTCGTGGAGAACATCTCCGCCTGCGACGAGGTGTGGACGGTCAGCAACGGTGCGGGTGAAAACCTGTGCAAGCTCGGCTATAAGGGCCGCTATACCGTCATGCCGAACGGCGTGGACTTCCCGCGCGGCCGCGTGGACGACGCGCTCATCGCAAAGGCGACGCGGAGCGTGGACCTTCCGGCGGGCGTGCCGGTGTTCCTCTTCGTGGGGCGCATGATGTGGTACAAGGGCATAAGGATAATCCTCGACGCGCTCAAGGCGCTCGACGCGGCGGGGCAGGACTTCCGCATGGTGTTCATCGGCGGCGGCACGGATAAGGATGAGATAACCGCCTATGCCGCGTCGCTCGACCTCGGCGGCAAGGTGTGCTTCTGCCAGCCCATACATGACCGCGAGCTTATCCGCGCGTGGTACTGCCGGGCGGATCTCTTCCTCTTCCCCTCCACCTTCGACACGAACGGCCTTGTCGTGCGCGAGGCCGCGGCCTGCGCCCTCGGCAGCGTGCTCATCGCGGGAAGCTGCGCGGCGGAGGACGTCACCGACGGCGTCAATGGCTTTCTCATTGAGGAGAACGCCGAGTCCATGGCCGCGAAGCTGCTTGAGCTGTGCGCCGCGCCGGAGGCCATGGCACGCATCGGCGCGGGCGCGCAGAGAGATATCTACATGTCATGGGAGCAGGCGGTGGATCGCGCCTACGCGCGCTATTTCGACGTCATCGACAACTACCGCCGCGGGCTTTACCCGAAGCATGAGAAGATATCCGACGAGATGTATAAGACCATGGCCAACTACCTTGACAGCGCCGGGCGCGCCAGAGAGGCACAGCGCCGCCGCGCGGAGGAGCTTCGCCGCAGCTATGAAAGCCTTGTGGACGGCATCACCGGCGACAGGGAGCGCCTCATATCCGAAATGCGCATGAACCGCGACTTGGTGAAGGACGACCTTGAGGAGAGCCGCGCCAGACTCAAGGAGCGCCTCGACGAGCTGACAGACAGGTTAGACCGCTTCCTTTGATGCTATCCAGAGCATCAAAGGCTCGACCGCAACAGCATATACGAAAAGGGCAGCCGCTGGGCTGCCCTTTTCAGCTTGTCAAAAAAGTCCGTGAAACTTTTTTGACCGCGCTTATCCGCCGGGCATTTTGAAAGCGTTCAAAATGCCGCTTCGCCCGAAAGCCTTGACACATCAAGCCTTTCTGCGGCGGTTTATCCGATTTGAGGCGGGCCTTGCCCCCTCAAGCTCCCCCGCTGCTCTGTCTTTTTACTTTGCAGCATGAATTCTTTGACAGTCTCAAAAGGGCAGCCGCTGGGCTGCCCTTTTTTTACTTGTCTAAAAATGTCTAAAAAGTCCTGCGGACTTTTGACCGCTTTATCCGGCGCCGCCCGAATGGGCGGCGCTGAGATCATTATATCTATCGTTCCCGGCCTTTTGCCCCTCACGCCTCCGCGTTCAGCTCTATCCGGCAATAGACCTCCTTCGTCCAGCAGTTGTACGCCTCGACGGTGAAGCCGCTTCCAAGCTCCGTTTTTGCATACACATAGCCGCACAGCATTCCGCCGTTTTCGTCCGGCGTGCTTCCCGTGCCGGAACGGAAGCCCTCCTCCGCCTCCGCCGGGTCGCATATGCGGAAGCACAGCCCCGCTTCCCCGGCCTCGCGCGCGTCCGTATACCCGCTTTCGCAGTGGTAATCGACATAAGTGTCCACATCCGTCTGCGTCACTGTCACCTCCGTCAGCACCGCCTTCGTGCCCGGTATAGCCCCGCCGCCCGCGGGAAGATAGCGCGTCTCTCCCGCGCCCGCCCGGTTTTCAAGCGTGAAGCTCAGCTCCGTGCGCGCGGCCACGCTGTCCCCGGCCCTATATGCCGTGCACACGAGCTTCACGTCAAGGCTCTCCGCGCCCTCATCGCGCACGCCGCTTATAAGAAGGTCTATCGCCCCGTCGGACACGCGGCGGCACTCGACGGACTGCGCCTCCATGCCAAGCTCATCGCCGTTGCCCACGGCCGCGCCGGCCCACAGTATTTCAAGGCCATTATCGCGCGCATAGTCCGCGATGCTGCCGTTCCCGGCAAGGCCGGCGCTCTCCGCGCTGTCCTCCGCGGCCGCGTCCTGCGGCACAAGGAGATACTTCCCCGCCTCCCTTGCGCGCAGCTCCGCCACGACGCGCAGACTGCGGCCGTCCGCCAGCGCCTCCTTCGCCTCGCACTCAAGCGGAAAGCCCTCATCCGCCTGCACGGCGGGCGTGATGTCCGTCTCGATAAGCTCCCGCGCTCCGCCGGGCAGGGCGCGCCGCCCGCTCAGAAAGTCAAATATCCCGAAATACCGCGCCGCGGCAAAGGCCGTCGCCGTCAGCGCCGCCATTATCAGCACCGCTGCAAGCAGCGTGCTCAGCGTCCTTATGCGCCTTACGTGCGCGCCGCCGCGCTTCTTGCCGAGCTCGTTCACAAGCTCCTGAATATACCCGCCGTCAGCGTATCCTATCGCGTCCATGAGCAGCGCGGCGTCAAGCGTCGTTTTCCCGTTCACAGCAATCCCTCCTCCGTCAGATATCCGCGCAGCCGCCGCCGTGTGCGGCACAGCGTGGTCTTGACCTTCGCCTGCGTGCAGCCGAGCGTCTGCGCCGTCTCCGCGACTGATGCCAGAAGCCAGTACCTGCACATGAATATCTTCCTCTCCTCTGCGGAAAGCCCGCCGAGGAAGGCGTTCACCGCCTGCGCAAGCTCGCGCAGCTCCACGGCGGCCTCCGGCGCGCCGTTTCTGTCGGCCAGCGTCTCCGCCAGCTCGTCCAACGCGGCGGCATACTCCCCGCCGCCGCGCTTCGCGCTGCGCCTTTCGCGCAGGCGCGACACACTGATGTTTCGCGTTATTGCGGCCAGAAACGCGCCGAGCCGGCGCGGCCGCTTCGGCGGTATCGCGTTCCACGCGGCAAGGTACGTGTCGCTGACGCACTCCTCCGCATCCTCGCGGTCGGTAAGTATCCTGTACGACACGCTTCTGCACAGCCCGCCGTATTTTTTATCCGTCTCTGTCACGGCCGCCTGCTCTCGCCGCCAGTACAGCGTGATTATCCCTGCGTCGTCCATGTTCTCTCCTTTCCCGCGGCGCGCCGTGTCCGGCGGCCGCTTTCTGCGTTCACCCCTTATGTCGCGGTTTTTCTATTAAGGTTACAGACGCAAGCACAAAAAAGTCGGCGGCCGGGGCGCGGCGATATCCGCGCGGCCCCGGCCGCTTATGCATAAGGGTTTATGTGCTTATTTCCCCGTGCAGGTTCGTCTTGAACTGGCGGACTATCTCGTCCTGTTCAAGCCCCTGCTCCAGAAGCCACATCAGCTTCGTCACGGCGGCCTCGGTCGTCATATCCCCGGCGGGGATCGCGCCGCAGTCCAGCGCGCGGCGGCCGACCTCATACACGGTCATGTCCGTGGCCTCGTAAAGGCACTGGCTGCAAATGACGACGGTCACGCCGCGCGCCACAAGGCGGCTTATCTCCGACACGACGTCACGCCGCATGAAGTTTATCCCGCCGGAGCCGAACGCCTCTATCACCAGCCCCCTGCACCCCGCGTCGGCAAAGGCCGAAAGCAGCTTCGGGTCAACGCCGGGGATGAGCTTCATCAGCGCCACCCTGCTGCTGACGCGGTTTTCAAGGCGGCACACGCCGCCCGGCGGCGGCAGAAGGCCCCGCTTTATCGCAAGCCCGCGCGAGTTTATCTCCGCGACGGCGGGCAGATTCACGCTTTCAAAGGCGTTGAAGGCCGTCGTGCGCACCTTCACGGCGCGGCAGCCGAGGAACACCTGTCTGTCGAAGGCGATGAATATCCCGTTCGCGCCGGACGCCGCCATGGCGAAAGCGCACTGTAAGTTCGCGTAAGCGTCGCTGAGCATGTTGGATACCGGCACCTGACTGCCCGTCAGCACGACGCACCTGTCCAGCCCCGGCAGCATGAACGTCAGCGCCGAGGCGGTGTACGCCATGGTGTCCGTGCCGTGGGTTATCACTATCCCGTCGTAGTCGCCGCGCATTTCGTATATGCACCGCGCTATCAGCGCCCACTCCTCCGGCTGTATGTTGCTGGAGTCGAGCGTCAGAAGCGAGTGCACCGTAATGTCATACTGCCCGCTTCCGGGGAAGCGCAGCAGGGAGTTTTCATCCTCCCCTGGCTGAAGCCCGTTCGCCGACTGCACGGACATTATCGTGCCGCCCGTCGTGATGAGCAGTATCCGCTTTTTCCCGTTCATTCTTGCGCTTCCTTTCCCTTATCCGGCTTTGTACTTCGGATCCTTGGACGCGAAGGAGTAATCCCCCTCGAGATAGCCGAACTGCTCTATAAGCTTTTCATAGCGCTCGTCATAATATACCTGATTCGTGTACGGGTCAACGTGATCGACGCGCCAGCCTTCGCTTGTGGGGTCGCTCCAGACGGTGGTGTTCAGCTCACAGTCGGGATGCAGCGCGGCGAACTCCTCTATCTGCTCCTGCGGCACGGGGGCCGAGCAGCCCAGCCACAGGCGCTTGAGCTTGTCGAGGCCGAACAGCGGCGTGATGTCCGAGAAGTTGCGGCAGTTGGCGATGTTCAGGTGCTCCAGCTCCGTGCAGCTTGCCAGCGGGCTGAGGTCGGTGATGCGCGCATTTGTCTGTATCTCAAGATATTCAAGCTTCTTGCAGCTTGCCAGCGGGCTGAGGTCTGCGATGTTGTTCATCGCCAGCACCGCCGCCTCAAGCTCCGGCATATATGAGACGAAGGAGATATCCGTGAGTATTTCGTTGTGCCCCACGTCTAAATACTTCACCTTCGTGCAGTATTTGAGCGCTTCGGCGTCTCTGTCGCGCACAAGGCCCCCGGCCGAGGGCTTCGACGCCAGTATCTTCTCCACATCCGTGCGCACGCTGTAGCTGTCGCCGAACCAGATGCGCCACACGACGTTCACATCCGGGTACGCGTCGCGTATGACGGCCATCTCCTCGTTCGACACGCCGCAGAAGTCCATGTCCAGCACCTCGAGGTTCTTCATGCAGCCCGCCGCGGCATAGGCCAGCGCGCCGCCGTCCTCCACCGTGATGTGGTTCAGGTCAAGCTCACTGTCCAGCAGCGTGAACGCCTTGCCGTACAGCGTGAAGCCGTACTCGAAATCCACCTGCGGACAGCCCTGCACCAGCGCCGTCAGCGTCTCCCAATCCAGCGGGTTTTCAAGCTCGCTGCCGAGCTGCACGGTTTTCAGCCCCGGCAGGTGCTTCATCACATCCGCCGCCGCGACAAGCTGTGCGGCGCTCGCCCCGCGCAGGTCGAGGCTTTCCGTATCCAGCCCCACCGTCTGCCCCAGAAGCTCACAGGTGTATATTATATGCACATCCGGCAGCGCTTCGGCAATGGCGGCCGCGCCCTCCGGCGAAAGCCCCGCGCCGCCGAGGTCCAGCTCTTCAAGCGCCGGGAGGTATCCCGCAAGCCGCGCCGTGAGCTGCACGTCGTCCGGGCTTATCGCGCCGAGGGTCAGGCTCTGCGCCGAGTTGTCCGCCGTCGTGCCGTCGGGGAAGGTCACGGTGTATATCACCTCGACATCCGGATGCGCCGCCTGCCATGCAATTATCTCGTCATAGCATTCGCTTCCGCTCAGATCCGCGCGCTCCAGCGCCGGAAGCTCGTCCAGCTTCGCCGTCTCGCCCGGCTGCAAGACAAGGCTGACCTCCGTTTTCTCCACGGGCACGTCCTTGTCCTCAAAATCCACGCGCGGCGCGCAGCCGCACAGCGCAAGGCACACGGCGCACGTCAGCGCCGCGATATGCAGTTTTCTCTTCCGCCCGGCAGAAAGCATTCTCAATGCCCTCCGTATATACATAAATTTATCATGCTCGGTATGCTCTTTTGCTCCAGTATATCAAAGCGCGCAGGAAAAAACAACCGCGGCAGGCAAAATTGTTCTTGACATCGTGATATCATTATGATATCATTCGGATAGTAAATAAAGGAGGAATATATCATGCAGGAAAAGGTTCTCAACAACAGGAAAAACGGCATGGCAATGCTTTTGCTTTTCTCGGCGCTGTATGCCGCGTCTATAATATGCACCGTCCTCGGCGCGATGAACGGCAGCATAGTGCCGCGTATCGCCGGCATCGTGTACATCTGCGTAGGCTGGCTCCCGTTTCTGGGGCTGAAGGTGCTGCGCCCGCAGGAGGCGCTCGTGTTGACGCTGTTCGGCAACTATGCCGGCACGCTGAGGGAGGCCGGCTTCTACTTTGTCAATCCCTTCTGCATCGGCGTCAACCCCGCGGCCAAGACGAAGCTCAACCAGAGCGGCGACGTGGACGGCGGCGCGTCCAAGGCGGTGCAGCTTCTCAGCACGGGCGTCAATCCCATGACCTTGGCCGAGGATACCGGCAAGAAGGTCTCTCTCAAGATAATGACCCTCAATAACTCCCGCCAGAAGATAAACGATCGCCTCGGCAACCCAATCGAGATTGGCATCGCGGTCATGTGGCGCGTGGTGGACACGGCCAAGGCCGTTTTCAACGTGGACAATTATAAGGAATACCTCTCCCTCCAGTGCGACAGCGCCCTGCGCAACATCGTGCGCATCTACCCCTACGACGTGGCGGAGAATATCGACACCACCGGCGACGGCATTGCGGACGAGGGCAGTCTGCGCGGGTCGAGTGAGGTCGTGGCGGAGCGCATCCGGCAGGAGATACAGCAGAAGGTCGAGGAGGCCGGGCTGGAGATAATCGAGGCGCGCATCACCTACCTCGCCTACGCGCCGGAGATCGCCGCCGCCATGCTCCAGCGCCAGCAGGCCAGCGCCATCGTGGACGCGCGCAAGCTCATAGTTGACGGCGCGGTGGGCATGGTCGAAATGGCGCTTGAGCGGCTGAATGAAAATCACGTCGTCGAGCTGGATGATGAGCGCAAGGCCGCCATGGTGTCCAATCTCCTTGTCGTCCTCTGCGGCAACCGCGACGCGCAGCCCGTCGTCAACTCCGGCACGCTGTACTGATATGGCGGACAACGCGAAAAAGCAGGTGCCTCTGCGTCTGTCGGCGAAGCTGTACGACGCCATCGCCGCGTGGGCGGAGGATGACTTCCGCTCGGTCAACGGGCAGATAGAGTATCTTCTGACCGAGTGCGTGCGCCAGCGCAAAAAGAACGGCTCTCCCGCGCCGAAGGAGCTGGATGTGCCGCCGGAGCTGGACATAAAATAAACCACCAAATCGCCGCGGCGCGGCTGCTCCTGCGCCGCGCGGAAAGGACATATAATGATCAATACCGTTCCCGCAGCGTCTGTCGTTGGCATGGGCTTTTCTCTTCTCGTCGCCTTCGCCCTGCCCATAACGCTGTTCATACTCTGCCGCAAGCGGCTGAATGCCGCGCGGCTCCCCGCGCTCATCGGCGCGCTGACCTTCACCGTGGCCGTCCTCGTGCTGGAAAACGCCGCGCACAGCCTTCTGCGCCCGCTGACGAGCAGCCCCGCCGTGCAGGGCTCCGTCCTGCTCACGGCAGTGTACGGCGGCCTCATGGCGGCGCTTTTTGAGGAGTTCGGCCGCCTCGCCGCGATGAAGCTGTTCATGAAAAAGACCCTCACGAAGGAAAACGCGCTGATGTACGGCGTGGGTCACGGCGGGATAGAGGCGGTGCTCACCGCCGGAATTCTGAATATCTCAAACCTCGCTACGGCGATAATGGTAAACACCGGCAGCATCGGCGCGGCGCTCGGCACGCTGGACGAGGCGACAAGGGCCGCGACGGTCGAAAGCCTGTCCGCGCTGTGCACGACGGACTCCTACCTCTTCTTCATGGCGGGGGTGGAGCGTATTTCCGCCATCGCGCTGCATATCTGTCTTTCGTATCTCGTCTATCGCGCGCTGCGGTACGGGGAGAAGCGTTATTTCTTCGCGGCGATGGGGCTGCACTTCGCGGTCGATGCCGCAACGGTGCTGCTTGCCGCTTCCGTTCCCATACTCGCGCTGGAGCTTATCCTTCTCGCCGCCATGGCTGTTGTCGTGTGGCTTGTGTCCCGGCTCTATAAGGCCGAGGCTTCCCCCGCGCAGGAGGCTGACAGCACCGCGGTGTAAACCGCCGGTATACAAAATAGCGTAAAATTAAGAGGCTTCCTTTCGGAAGCCTCTTCAACTTGTCAAAAAACTTGTCAAAAAAGCCTCGCAGAGTTTCGCGTCCGCAGACGCGAAAGCAATATTATCCGTTTTCTGCCGCGACATGTGCGTGGCAGAAAACACTTTGCGCGGAGTGAGCGTCGAATTGTCCGCTATCAGCGGACAACAGAGGCGCAGAACGCAGCGAAGCTTTCTCGAAAAAGTGGCGAGGCCACTTTTTCGACAGTCTCAAGAGGCTTCCTTTCGGAAGCCTCTTGAGTCATGTCATAGCAACTTTTATTAATACGGTGTACGGTCTTTACCTCTTCTTCACCTTCATGCCCACGGCGCGGAGGGCCGCCTCGGCGAGAATCTGCGTGGGGTCGATGGTCACCTCGTCGAAGCCGTAGTCCACGAACGCGATCGGCAGCTCCGTGCAGCCGAGGATGAACGCCTGCGCGCCCTGCGCCTTCAGCGCGTCCAGCGCGCGGTGCACCGCCGCCGTGTCATAGTCGTGCCGCCCGGCCTTCACGCCGGAATATATCATGTCCATCACGGCGCGCTGCCCCTCCGCGTCGGGCTTGAGCAGCTCTATCCCCTCCGCGGCAAAGGCCTCGTCATATATCCCCGCGTGCACCGTTCCGTCTGTGGCCAGCAGGGCGCAGCGCGTGTCGCCCAGCTCATGGGCGCGCTTCGCCGTCTCGCGCGGCATGTGCAGCATCGGCACGTTTATGAACGGCTGAAGCCGGTCATAGAAATAGTGCGCCGTGTTGCAGGACATGACCAGCACGTTCGCGCCCGCGGCCTCAAGGTGCATACATGAGCGCACGAGCTGCGGCAACGGATCCTCCCCGCCGGAAAGTATCGCCGCCGTCCTGTCCGGAATATCCGTGTTGCAGTCAGCGATTATATGCGCGTGCTGCTGGTCCGTCGCCGCGTCCGCGCTGCGTATCATTTTTTCCAGAAGGTCCGCCGTTGCAAGCGGGCCCATCCCGCCGACGATGCCGATAGTTTTTTTCATACCGTTTCTCCCTCTCCCCGCCGCGGCGGGGTTCTTGCGCGGCGGTATGCCGCGTTTTTTAGAAGCAGCAAGCTCCCACCGCATTATAACAATGCGGTGGGAGCTTTTCCACAGTTTTTTGTATTTTTCTATATGTATTTGCGTCCTTCGCCTTTACGCGTTGACCTTCGCGGCGGCCTTTTCCTTCTTCGCGCGCTCGACCTTGGAGACCCACATCGCGCAGGTGGCGTCGCCGGTGATGTTGAGGGTGGTGCGGCCCATATCGAAGAGCTTGTCCACACCGGCCACTATTGCAATGCCCTCCACAGGCAGGCCGACGGAGGCCAGGACCATTGCCAGCATTATCATGCCCGCGCCGGAGATGCCCGCCGTGCCGACGGAGGCGAGAGTCGCCGTCAGAACGATCATTGCCATCTGGCTGAGCGTCAGGTCAACGCCGTAGCAGCACGCGATGAACACCGCGCACACCGCCTGATAGATCGCGGTGCCGTCCATGTTGATGGTCGCGCCGAGGGGCAGCACGAAGGAGCTTATCTCAGGCTCCGCGCCCATATCGTTGCAGCACTCGATGTTGAGGGGCAGCGTCGCGTTGGAGGAGGTCGTGGTGAACGCGCAGATCATTGCGGGGGCAAGGCCCTTGAAGAACTTTATCGGGCTCATGCCGCTGAGGAACTTCACGCTTGCGCCGTAGACAAGGACGATATGGATGATGTAGCCGATGTATGCCACGCCGATGACCAGCGCCAGAGAGCCGACGACGGCCGGGCCGTTGACGGCGACGACGTTCGCCATGAGGCAGAACACGCCGTAGGGGGTGAAGGCAATGACCATCATGAGTATCTTCATGACGACGTCATTCATGCAGTTGACAAGCTCGCCTATCTTCTGGCCCTTCTCACCGGAGGCAAGGATGCCCGCGCCGAAGAAGATAGCAATGACGATGACGGGCAGCATGTCGGCGCTCACCATGGGCTTGAAGAGGTTATCCGGGAATATGCCGACGATAACGGACATGACCGTGGGGGATTCCTTCGCGGTGTACTCCAGCGCGCCCAACTCAGCGCTGGACAGCACGGGGAAGTAGCCCTTGAAGAGATTGACGACGACAAGGCCGATGACGACGGCCAGCGCGGTGGTGAACATGTAGTAAACGAAGGTCCTGAGACCGACGCTGCCCACGCGCTTGAGATCCTTGAGCGAGATAACGCCGTCGGTGATAGAGAAGAGCACCACGGGCACGACCATGAACTTCAGCAGGTTGATGTAGATGGTGCCGATGGGCTTGAGGTATTCAGTCGTGAACTCGGGGTTCTTGAGGAACAGCAGACCGACGATAATACCGGCGAACATGCCGATAAATATTTTGGCGGCCAGGGATAGCTTTTTCTTTGACTTTTCCATTTCCTAAACTCCTTTTAATTATTATCACGGCCTGCGGCGCGGCGAAAAAAAGACAAGTTAGCCGCGGCGCGGCTAACAGATAAAATTCTCTCTTTTCACGTTTCCTTTTGCTTTGCTGCTTTCGGCGTCCTTTTTCACGCAGCCGGGCCGGGATTTCCCGTTTTTTCCCTTTGTCTTTGGTTATATTGTAGCACAGCGCGGCATAGGCTTCAACTGTTTTATCGCATTTTTTCAGTAACTATCACTAATTTTTGCGTTTCTTACAAACTTTCGTTAAGATTTCGTTAATATATCCTGTATATGTGTTAAATATTCATAAAGATTTTAGCTCAAATTTTACATGCTCTTTAGTGTAATAAAGCGCATTTGCCTCGCGGCGCGTGCAATCCGCGTCTGATTGTCTATGTTTTGACGCTGTCCGGGTGCGTATTTCATTTTTTCTGTCGAAATTGGTTTTGTCCGCAATGCGCGGAATTCGCTAAAAATATCGCTTCCCCGCGCGTCCGTGTCGGGATCGCGGCTGCGGAACGTCGGCTGAAAGTGCGCCGGAAAAGCCGAAAGCGCAGGGCCGCTCGCCATGCGCTTTCGCCAGCATGTCAAAGAAAGCCTCGCAGAGTTTCGCGTCCGCAGACGCGAAAGCATTA
>URPU01000055.1 GCA_900549865.1 uncultured Eubacteriales bacterium | reverse complement strand
GAGTGAGCACTAGAACCTGAATCTAGCGAGTCTGCCAATTCCACCACTCGCGCATCTCTGGAACGCTCAGTTATAATAGCATTCATGAGGCCGATTGTCAAGTACGATTTTCTCCTTTTGCCCGTTTTTATTCAAATTCTGCTTTACATCGCGGGCCGTAAATGCTAATATTGGTCATGACCTAATAAAAAGGAAGTGTAACTGATGTATACGGAAGACCGCATAGAGCTAAAGCGCCGCGCGAAGGGGATAATGTCGTCCTCAAAACCCAGCCCCGTCAGCGTGGGCGTGGTGTACCTTCTGGTGACGGGCGTGTTCAGCCTCCTTTCGACAAGGCTTCTGGGCGCGAACCTGTCGGAGAACGACGTGGCGCAGATAATGAACCACATGAACAGCGGAAATTACGAATACGCCATGCTGTACATGCAGGATTTCATGCCCCCAACGTCGGCCTATCTTATAGACTTCGCGCTGAACATCGTCTCTTACATCCTCTCCGCAGGCTTTGTCCTCTTTCTGCTGAACACCATCCGCAACACCGGCGCATGTTATGGGAACCTGCTGGACGGCTTCGGCTTCTTCTGGCGCGTGATAGTGCTGCAAATACTGAGCGGGATATTCATCTTCCTGTGGTCGCTGCTGCTGGTCGTGCCGGGCATCATTGCCGCCTACAGATACAGACAGGCGATATACATCCTCATCGATCACCCAGAGATGTCCGTGCTTGAGTGTATCAGCGAGAGCAAGCGCCTGATGAAGGGGCACAAGTGGGAGCTGTTCGTGCTGGATCTGAGCTTCATCGGCTGGATGATCCTCTCTGCGCCGCCCGTCCTCGGCCTCTTTGTGAGCATATACACGACGCCGTATACCGGGCTGACCTACGCGCTGTATTATGAGGCGCTGTGCGGCCGCGTGTATGCGCAGCAGAATGAATACAGCGACCCACGCAATTTCGGCTGATAACAAAAGTCCGAAGCGCCGTCTTGTGCGCTTCGGACTTTTCATATAGTCAGTATAGTAATGAACCGTGCTGTGGCTTTGGCTTGAACTTCGTCCCCGATACAAGTCCCATTGCGCCGAACATCGTCACCATTGACGAGCCTCCATAGCTGAAAAACGGCAGTGTGATGCCGATGACCGGCGTTATGCCGAGACACATGCCGATGTTGATGAAGGTCTGGAACGCGACGGCCGCCGTGACGCCCATGCAAACCAGCATGTCAAAGGTGCGGCCGGCGTGCAGGCCGATGTACGCGCAGTGGACGATTATTATCATCAGCAGCAGCACGACCAGCAGACAGCCGAGCATACCGTAATTCTCGCCGATGCAGGAGAAGATGAAGTCGGTGTGCTTCCCGGTAAAGACCGAGGCGCGGTGCCCTTCCTCTACGCCGGTGAAGCGGCCGGAGGCGAGGGTGAGCTTGCTCTGCGTCGTCTGCCAGGTGATGCCCCAGCCATCCGGGTCAACGGTGGGGTCATACGGGGCGACGAGGCGCTTTTTCTGGTAGTCCTTGAGGAAGTATGTCCACAGCAGGGGAATGGCCGCCGCAACGGCCGCGCCGCCGACGGCGAACCAGTACAGCCGGACGCCGAGGACGAAGAACATGACCAGAAAAACGGAGATGAGTATTGCGGCGCTTCCAAGGTCGCCGGAGACGACGACTATCATGCCGAACACGACCACGAAATGCCCCGCCATCTGCACGACGGACATGAAGGAGTTTATATCCTTATACTCTTTAAGATAGGTCATCTGCTTTGCCGAGACGACTATGTACAAAACCTTTATGACCTCAGACGGCTGAATGCCTATACCGGCGAAGCGGATCCAGCTTTTGTTGCCGGTGCCGTCGTCCTGCCCGAGGAGAACGAGCGCGATGATCAGCAGCACGTTTATCACGCACAGCGCCTTCCACTGTTCGCCCAGCAGGTCAGAGTCGATCACCGTGAAGATGACAAACATGCCGATGCCGAGGAACATGGAGAACACCTGAACGACGATGAACTTCGTCGGGTTTTCCATGCCGCTCCACCCACCGACGGCCATGCCGGTGACGGCCTTGTGGATGGCCGCAATGCCGAAGAGCGAGCATATGATGCACATAACGAGCAGGAAAATGTCCGCCCGCTGAAAAAACGTTTTCACATAAGGCTTTATCTTTTTTATAATAACACCGCCTTTTTTGCAGAAAGTGACATGCTTTTCGTCACATTGACTGAGATATCACCAAAAACCGCAGCCCATACATGCTGTATTTTAGCACATAATTGGGCTTTACGCAATGCCGCGCGCGGTGTATAATATTACGAATTTAGAAACAATGGAGCTTGCAATGGCAGTATATATTTCCAACAGCGAACATGAAACGGAGCTTATTGGCCAGCGCTTTGCCGAGGGGCTGCCCGGCGGTACGGTCGTTGCGATGTACGGCGACCTCGGTGCCGGGAAAACGGCCTTTGTGCGCGGCATGGCGCGCGGCATGGGGCTTGACTGCCGCGTTTCAAGCCCGACATTCACCATTGTCAACGAATACCTCGGCGAACGCGAGCTTATACATTTTGATATGTACCGCCTGTCCGACGCGGACGAGCTTTTCGACATTGGCTGGGAGGATTATCTCAGCCGCGGCGCTGTTTGCGCAGTCGAGTGGAGCGAGAACGTGCAGGACGCTTTTTTTGGCGATGAGACGGTGGTGCGCATAGAAAAGCTCGGCGACGAGAAACGCAGAATAACCATAGAGGAGGGCGGAAAATGCTGATACTGGCGTTTGAATCCTCTGCAAAGGCGGCTTCCGTCGCGCTGTGCCGCGACGGGGCGCTCATATCGCAGTATACTCAGTGCAGCGCGCTCACGCACAGCCGCACGCTTCTGCCGATGGCGGAGGATATGCTGAAAAACGCGGAGGTCCCGCTTGACAGCGTTGACCTTCTGGCCGTGGCGCACGGCCCCGGCTCGTTCACGGGGATACGCATAGGCGTTTCGACGGTGAAGGGGCTTGCATGGGCGGCGAACAAGCCGTGCACCGGCGTGTCCACGCTGGAGGCCATGGCATGGCACGGCCTTGCGCGCGGCGGATATATCTGCCCCGTGATGGACGCGCGGCGCGGGCAGGTCTATAACGCCCTGTTTGAGATAAAGGACGCAAAGCCCTGCCGCATGACGCCCGACAGGCCGATAGCGCTGAGTGAGCTTGCGGAAGAGCTGCGCGCGCTGAACGCGCCGGTGTTCCTCGTGGGCGACGGCACGGCGCTTGCAAAGGCGTATTTTGACGCAAACGGCATCCCATGCGAGGCCGCGCCGGAGAACCTTGTGTGGCAGAGCGCGTGGGGCGTGGCCATGGCCGCGGCGGACAAGCCTGCCGGGAACGCAGACTCGCTTCTGCCGGTGTATCTGCGGCTTTCACAGGCTGAGCGGGAGAGGCAGGAGCGCCTTGCCCGCGAAGAAAAAGTTGACCCATAAATTAATATAAAGGAGAACGAACATGAGCAAAGTATGCGTATTCGATCATCCACTTATTCAGCACAAGCTGTCCATCCTCCGCGATGAAAAGACGAGCGTCAAGGAATTCCGTGAGCTCGTTTCCGAAATAGCTATGCTGATGTGCTATGAGTCCACGCGTGACCTCCCGCTTGAGGAGATAGACGTCAAGACGCCCGTGGCCGTGGCGAAGTGCCACCGCATCGCCGGCAAGAAGCTTGCGATAGTTCCCATCCTGCGCGCGGGTCTCGGCATGGTTGACGGCATGGTCAGCATGATGCCGAACGTGAAGGTCGGTCACATCGGCCTGTTCCGTGATCCCGAAACGCTTCAGCCGGTGAAGTACTACTTCAAGATGCCCGCCGATATTTCTGAGCGCGACGTTATCGTTGTCGATCCGATGCTCGCCACCGGCGGCTCCGCCTCCGCGGCGATCACATTCCTTAAGGAAGCCGGCGCACAGCATATAAAGCTCATGAGCATTATCGGCGCGCCCGAAGGGGTAGAGCGTATGCAGAAGGATCACCCGGACGTCGATATCTTCGTCGCGGCGCTTGACGACCACCTCAACGACCACGGCTATATCGTTCCAGGCCTCGGCGACGCGGGCGACCGCATATTCGGCACCAAGTAAACAGTTTTCAGAACACGCGCAGCGCGCACTGTCATCCGCATGACAGTGCGCGTTTTTTCTTTTATTTATCCTGCGGCGCGAAGAAGTGCCCCTGCGCGTAGTCGAAGCTTTTCAGAAATGCCTCCGCCGCCTGTATGCTGAGCGCATCGCGCGGCCGCATCATGTCAAAGGCGTGCATGTCCGTGGGGTATACGTCCAGCTCCGCCCATATTCCGGCCGCGCGCAGCCGGTCGAAGTAGTTGACGGTCTCGGTATAGAACGGCTCACCGTCGCCGACGAAGGAATACGCCGGGGGCAGGCCGGCAAAATCGTCGAGCCGCGCCGGGGCGGCGTAGGGCGGCAGGTGCGCTCTGTCCGTGCCGCGCAGATACAGCCGCCACGCGAGGTGGTTGCGCCGCGTGTTCCAGACGCGACCGTGATTATCGCGCGACGAGTCCGTGTCGCGGTCGTCAAGCATGGGGTAAAGCGGCATCTGAAAGGCGACGTTCACATCGCCCGTGTCGCGCGCCCTGATGCACACGGCGGCAGTCAGGCCGCCGCCCGCGCTCTCGCCGCCCACCATGAGCTGGTCGCTTCGCACGCCGAGGGCGGCGGAGTTCTCCTTCAAATAGCAAAGCGCCGCATAGCAGTCGTCCAGCGCCGCGGGGTACGGCGCGCACGGCGACAGCCGGTAGCCCGGCGACAGCACCACTGCGCCGCGGCTTTTCACAAGCTCCACCGCGCGCGACATGTGCACCATTTCCTTCATGCCCGTGGCGTAGCCGCCGCCGTGCACCCACAGAACGCCCGCCGCGCCCTTTGGCGCTTCACCTTTCGGGGTCAGCAGCAGCGCGGGAATGCCGCCCTGCGCCGTGGGTATGCGCAGCCGCCGGACGCGTATGTCTCTGTCAGGCATCATCGCGCGCATTGCCGTCCTCCATCGCTGCGGTGTTCTTCCGCTGATAATCCGTGCCCCATGCCACCATCGCGTCGAGGATGGGCTTCAGGCTGTACCCCGTGGGGGTGAGGGTGTACTCCACACGCGGCGGGACCTCGGCGTACACCTTGCGCGTCAGCAGCCCCTTGTCCTCCATGTCACGAAGCTGCGCCGTCAGCACCTTCTGCGACACGGCGCCGATGGCCCTTTTCAGTTCACCGAAGCGCTTTGTTCCGCCCATCAGCTCGCGCAGGATGAGCACCTTCCACTTGTCGCCGATGAGCATCAGCGTCGTTTCGACCGGACACGCGGGCAAGTTCATAGCTTGATCCTCCAATATATAGTAACCGCAGCTTGATCAAGTGATTTAAGCCGAGTGCTGATATTACAAGCACTTTTCACACTTTGCAACTCATTTTACACCATCAGTACACCAATTTCAATTTAATGCTTCTTCATTTTCAAGGAAATTATAGTGACCCTCTTGACAAAAAACATCATTCGCCGTACACATAACGAATATTATCGATAACGACCGTTATTTACGAGGTGATAAAATGCCGGCAATCAAAAAGATTTCAAAAGAGGCCATCATAGATGCAGCGGTGGATGTACTGCGGGAGGGGGGCGCGGCTGCCATCAATGCCCGCAGCGTGGCAAAAGAGCTGGGTTGCTCCACTCAGCCGATCTACCTGTCATTTCAAAATATGGACGATCTGAAGGCCGCCATGACACAGCGGGCTATTGCGCTGCACACCCGGCACGTGCGAAACAGCAACAGCGACACGCAGTATAGCTGCTACGGTATGGGCTTGGTCAAGTTCGCGGCGGAGGAGCGGCATTTGTTCAGATGGCTCTATCTGGATAAGGATCATTTCGTCATCACGACGAATGTTGACCACTGCTTCCAGAAGGCCGGGTTTGACAAGAAGCGGCTTTTCTATACGCAGGGGGATTACGGCCTTTTCCAGTGCTCAGAGCCGTGCTGTCAGGAGACCTTCGGCAACGAGGCGGCTGTGCGCGAAATGCTGCGGGCGCAGGGCTTTGCAATTGACGCCTCCGGCGCGCTGACAGCGCCGGAGAGCGGGGCCGCGATGGAGGTTCCCGCCGCGCTTCTGCCCAAGTGCCCGCACTGCGGGAAGCCCATGACTCTGAACCTCCGCTGTGACGACAGCTTTGTTGAGGACGAGGGCTGGCACCGGGCGGCGGAGCGGTACGACGCCTTCCTCTGCGCCCGCGCCGGGCAGAAGCTCCTGTTTTTGGAGCTTGGCGTCGGCTATAACACCCCGGTCATCATCAAGTATCCCTTCTGGCGCATGACGGCGGCGAATTCAAAGGCGGTGTATGCGTGCCTGAACATGGGCGAGGCCGGCGCGCCGAGGGAAATACAAAAGCAGTCGATATGCATCGACGGAGATATCGGGGAAGTTCTGTTCCAGCTTTGAGGGAAAAACATATCGAATGCTTCATGTTCCGAATAATATATAAAATTCGCGACATTGCGCGCGGTGAGCATCAAATCGTCCGCTGTCAGCAGACAACAGAGGCGCGATGCGCAGTGAGGCATTTTCGGCAAGCAATTTAACAACACAAGCTCAACGGCGGCGCATAAGTGCGCCGCCGTTGGCCAGCTTTATTCTTCCCGCGCTCACCGCGGGAGAGCTTCGCGCCACTTGTGATTCCCTATAGTCCGACAAAGCTTGCCGAACAATCCGGCTGCCTGTACGCGAAAAGCTTTATTTTATGCCGTGGAGCATGATTTCTTGTGCCTATTTGTGCGGTACAGCCATTTGCGGCGGTTCAGCCCTCGCCGCCGAAGAAGCTTTTGCGGAATGCTTTTCCGGTCTTGCTCGCGGCGACGCCGCCGTTGCCGGTCTCCTTCACGTCGGAGGACATCATGTCGCCGACTCTGCGCATTGCGTCGATGACCTCATCCACGGGAATGGCGGACGAAATCCCGGCAAGCGAAAGCTCCGCCGCGGTCAGCGCGTTCATCGCGCCGATGGCGTTGCGCTTGACGCAGGGAACCTCCACAAGCCCTGCGACGGGGTCGCATATAAGGCCCATGAGGTTTTTCAGCGCGATGGCGACGGCGTTTGCCATCTGCGCCTCGCTGCCGCCGTGCAGAAAGACCAGCGCCGCCGCCGCCATGGCGGACGCACTGCCTATCTCTGCCTGACAGCCGGCCTCCGCGCCGGAGATGGAGGCACGGCTCGCAATGACCGCGCCGAAGCCCGCCGCGACGTACAGCGCCTTTACAAGCTCGCCGTCGTCCACGCCGTATTTTTCCGCATACGGAAGGAGGACCGCCGGCAGAACGCCGCACGCGCCGGCCGTCGGTGCCGCGACGATGCGGTGCATACACGCGTTGCACTCGCCCATGCGCAGCGCCCCGGCGAGTATTTTGCCGATGAACTCCCCGCTTATGGAGCGCCCGGCCTCGTATTGCAGACGCATTTTCTCGGCAGCCCCGCCGACGAGGCCGCTTTTTGACACCTGCGCCGGGTCGTATGAGCGGTCGGCGTCCTTCATGGCAATAAGCCGCTCTTTCACCTGCGCATACGACGCCTCCGCCGTTATCCCGGACTCCTCCGCCGTCATAAGCATGATGCACTCCCAAAGGGGATGGCCGGAGTCCTTCGCCTCAAGCAGCATGTTCTCTACGGAATCAAACAACATATGATACACACTCCCTTCAGGGATTGAGCCCGACGGCCCGGATTATGCCGGGCATGGACTCGATACGTTCTATAACGTCCGGCTCTATCGGCGCGTCGCACTCAATGACCATGACGGCCGTACCGCCGCGCGAATTCCGCGTGACCTGAAACGTGGCGATGTTTATATTCAGCCTTGAAAGAATATATGACACGTCCGCGACGCTGCCGGGAAAGTCGCGGTTCTGCACGATGAGCGTGGGCCCGTCTGCGGAAAAGCGCAGCTTCATGCCCGCAAACTCGCGTATCTCTATGCGCCCGCCGCCTATCGACGCGCCGACGACCTCAATGCTGTGCCCGCCGGCGTCGCATGCCTTTATGAGCACGCTGTTGGGGTGCGCGTCACGAAGCTGTATCGTGTCAAAGCGAAACTCCAGCCCGGCCTTCTTCGCGTATTCAAAGCTCTGCGGGATACGCTCATCATCGGGGGCGAAGCCGAGAAGCCCGGCGATGAGCGCCATATCCGTGCCGTGCCCGCGCCCCGTGGCGGCGAAGGAGCCGTGAAGGTACAGCTCCGCCCGCACCGGCGTGCTGCCGAGGAGCTTCCGCGCGACAAGGCCGATGCGCACGGCCCCCGCGGTGTGCGAGCTGGACGGCCCGACCATTATGGGGCCTATTATATCCAATATATCCATAAAACCTCCCCCAAATAAACGCACATGCTATGGCAGAATATTTCATGCACATGATACCATGCGGGAAAAAAGTTGTAAACAGCAATTAATACGAAAATGCGCCGCCGTCCGGCACAGTGAGGCGGAGAAAATGCCGCTGGCAGACCGTGGATGCATAGGTGTTGGCTTGTTGACAATCTGCCCTGTTTGTGATATATTACACACAAACATTCGACGCGAAAAGCGGTCGAATATTATACTATGTACAAAGTACAAAGGAGAAGAAAATGAAAAAGACACTTGCACTGCTTCTGTGCCTGGTCATGGCACTGTCGGTCCTGACGGCGTGCGGCTCTTCCAACACCGCCGCTTCCACGGCTGACCAGAGCACCGCGTCCGACTCCACCGGCTCCGACGCCGCGGCGGCCCCCGCCGGCACCGGCCACAAGGAGACGCTCGTCATCGGCACGGCTGAGGACATCAACAACCTCAACCTCCAGACGCAGAAAACTGCAAACAACAACATCATCCTCAAGACCACGCACCAGACCCTCGTGTTCTTCAACAACGACCCCGAGGCAGAAACCCGCTTTGATCCGGGTCTCGCCACCGACTGGGAGTTCGAGGATGACACCCATATCATCATGCACCTGCGCAACGACGTCCACTTCAACGATGAGGACAAGACTCCCTTCACCGCTGAGGACGCAAAGTTCACCCTTGACATGGCAGTCGGCCCCGACTCCAAGATTGCAAGCGTGCTGAACGGCTATGTCGGCTGCGAAGTCGTTGACGATTACACCATCAGAATAGAGATAGAGAGCTACAACAACGAGTTCGTGGCATCCCTGTCCTCCGTGCCTCTGTCCATCCAGTCCAAGAAGGCCTGGGAGAGCGGCATGGAAGAGCCTTGGTACATAGGCACCGGCCCGTACAAGTTCGAGTCCTGGGAAGAGGGCGTTTGCTGCCGCGTCGTCAAGGTTGACGATTACTGGGGCAATGACCTGCCCGCGGATGACTTCTTCAGCGCCGCCGTTTCCGACGCGATAGAGTTCAGACCCTACCTTGAGGCTTCCTCCCGCGTTATCGCCCTCCAGAACGGCGAGATCGACGTCTGCATCGATCCCCCGATGAACGAGCTTCAGTATCTGGAAGAGGACAGCAACATCACCGTCTATGAAAAGACCGGCACCCGCCTGTTCTACTTCGCCTTCAACGTTGAGAAGGCTCCTTGGGACAACCAGACCCTGCGTCAGGCAGTTGCCTGCGCGATCAACCGCCAGGACGTCCTCACCGTCGCAGTTGACGGCAAGGGCACCCTGCAGAAGACCATCCTCAACCGCGGCCTGTGGGGCTTCTATGATGACATGGAAGGCTTCGACTACGACCTTGACCGCGCAAAGCAGCTCATGGCAGAGGCCGGCTACCCCGACGGCGGCATTTCGACCACTCTGACCTACTCCACCAGCGGCCCGTACGCCAACATCGCAACTGTTATCCAGGACAACCTCAAGCAGATCGGTATCGACGTCACCCTCAACCCGATGGAGGACGCGACCCTTAAGGAAGCCTGCGCCAACGGCGATCAGGAGCTGTTCCTGTGGCGTTGGAACGAGGACTCCAAGGTTGACTTCGTTTACCGTGACCTCTTCTACTCCGGCGAAGGCTCCAACTACCATCACTACTCCGACGCGCACGCCGATGAGCTCATCGACACCGTTGCGACCGAGAAGGATCAGGACGTCCGCCGCGCTGCAAGCACCGAGCTGCAGGAGTACCTTGTTGACGCCTGCCCGCAGGTTCCTCTGTACATTGCAAACCTCGTTATTGCATACAACAGCAATCTCCAGGGTCAGTACTTCTACGGCGGCGGCAACCACAACTGGTGCCACGCGTACATTGCCGAGTGATCCCCGGATAAAACTTCAACCTTAGTTTACCCCCCAAGCGGTGTCGCTTTGCGATTATCCATGTCGCTTTAAGCGGCACCGCTTTTTGACCGGCGCGTGTCGAACGCGGGCACATTCTGCGGCGCGGCCGCGCCCGGCCTTATTTCACTGGCGCCTATTATTTCGGAGGTGAATGAGAATTGCTCAAATATATAGGTAAGCGGCTTCTTATGCTGATCCCTGTTATTTTGATTACTTCTTTTCTTATTTTCTGGGCAATGAGCCTTACCGGCGGCGACCCCGCAATGATAGTTGCGGGCGAGGGCGCGACGACGGAAGAGATAGAAGCGGTAAGAGAAGAACTCGGGCTGAACGACCCGTTCATGGTCCGCTATTTCAACTATGTCAAGGGCATGGTAACGGGTGACATGGGCAAGTCATATGTCACCAATAAGGACGTTTTCAAAACATTTATGGAGAAGCTGCCGAACACGCTGATGCTCGGCGGCGCGGCTGTGCTCATTGCGATAGTGATCGCCCTGCCTCTCGGCATATACACAGCCATACATCAGAATACGTGGAAAGATACGGCAGGCATGGTCTTTGCGCTGTTCGGCACGTCGATGCCGAACTTCTGGCTGGGCCTGATGCTGATAATAATTTTCTCGCTGAAGCTCGGATGGCTGCCGTCGGGCGGCAAGGGCGGCTTTGACACGCTGATCCTGCCCGCGCTCACGGTCGGCCTCGGTCTGGCGGCGCTCATCACGCGCACGACGCGCTCTTCCATGCTTGACGTTATCCGTCAGGACTACATGACGACGGCGCGCGCGAAGGGCTGCTCCGAAAAGCGCGTCATCTTCACGCACGGCCTCAAGAACGCGCTTATCCCCATCATCACGGCAATAGGTCTGCAAATGTCCATGGTCATCACGGGCTCCGTCCTTGCGGAGACGGTGTTCTCATGGCCGGGCATAGGACGCCTCGTTTACGACTCCATCGCCAAGCGCGACACCCCGATGGTCACGGGCTCGATAATCCTGTGCTCGGTGTTCATGTGCCTTATAAACCTGTTTGTTGACCTTGTGTACGCATTCTTTGACCCGCGCATTAAGGCGCAGTACAGCAAGAAGAGGTGAGAGCATGGATAAGGAAATAAAGAAATACAAAAAGAAATCCATGGCGCAGGAGACGTGGCACCGCCTTATAAAGAACAAGGGCGCGGTCATCGGTATGCTGTTCCTTCTGGCGCTCATTGCCGTCGCGCTTCTTGCCCCGGTCCTCTTCGACTATGAGACCGAAGTTATCGGCCAGAATATATCCGAGCGCTTCATGCCCCCCTGCAAGGAGCATTTGTTCGGCACGGACGAGGTCGGCCGCGACCTCTTCGCGCGCGTTATGTGGGGCGCGCGGTACTCCCTCGCCATCGGCGTGGGCGCGGTCGCGCTGGGCCTGCTGGTCGGGCTTATCACCGGCTCCCTCGCGGGCTTCTACGGCGGGATAATCGACTCGCTGCTCATGCGCGCGATAGATATCTTCTACTCCATCCCGAACATCATGACGGCTGTCGTCATAGTTTCGGTGCTGGGGACGAGTACAGTCAACCTGATAATCGCGCTGGCCTTCTCGTGCGCAAGCTCCTTCGGGCGCATCGTCCGCGCGCAGGTCATGACCATCCGCGATCAGGAATATGTCGAATCCTCCTACGCGATGGGTCTTCCCACGTGGAAGATCATCATCAAGCACATCCTGCCGAACTGCCTCTCCCCGATAATCGTGCAGGTCACGCTGCTCATCGGATCGACGATAATCTCCGCCTCGTCGCTCAGCTTCCTCGGCATCGGCATCCCGGCCCCCTCGCCGGAGTGGGGCGCGCTGCTTTCCGGCGGCCGCGCGTACATCAGAAGCGCGGGCTACCTCTGCGTTATCCCCGGTCTTGCCGTTATGCTCACCGTGCTTGCGCTCAACCTGCTGGGTGACGGCCTGCGCGACGCGCTCGATCCGAAACTCAAGAAATAAGGAGGGAATGATATGAAAGAAAATAATACCGTTCCTGAAAACGACCTCGTTCTTGATCTGAAAGATCTCGTGGTGCACTATGAGACCGAGGACGCCGACGTTCACGCCGTCAACGGCATCAGCATCCAGATCGGCAAGCGCCGCACTCTCGGCCTCGTTGGCGAGACCGGCGCGGGCAAGACGACGACGGCGCGCGCTATCCTCAACCTCGTGCCGAACCCGCCCGGCGTCATCAAGAGCGGCGAGATATACCTCGACGGCGAGGACGTGCTGAAAATGAGCGCGTCGGAGCTTGAAAAAATGAGAGGCAACGACGTCGCCATGATATTCCAGGACCCCATGACGGCCCTGAACCCCGTTATGACCGTCGGCGACCAGATCGGCGAGAGTATACAGCTTCACCAGCACGTGTCCAAGAAGGAGGCCTTTGAAAAGGCCAAGGAAATGCTGAAAATGGTCGGCATCGCGGAAAGCCGCGCATATGACTACCCCCACCAGTTCTCCGGCGGCATGAAGCAGCGCGTCGTTATTGCCATCGCGCTTGCGTGCTCGCCGAAGCTGCTGATAGCGGATGAGCCGACCACCGCGCTGGACGTCACCATTCAGGCGCAGGTGCTTGAGCTTATGAAGGAGCTTATCCGCGACAAGGATATGTCTATGATGCTCATCACGCACGACCTCGGCGTCGTCGCGGAGGTTTGCGAGGATGTCGCCGTCATGTACGCCGGGCGCATCGTGGAGCAGGGCACCGCGGACGATGTTTTCAACTTCACCCGCCATCCCTATACCGAGGGACTGTTCGACTCGCTTCCGAACCTCAAGCAGAGAGGCGAGGAGCTTGTTCCCATACGCGGCCTCATGCCCGACCCGTCCGACCTGCCGCCCGGATGCGCGTTCGCGCCCCGCTGCCCCTATGCGACGGAACGCTGCACGCAGTCCGTGCCGGAGCTGAGAATGGCGGACGGCAGCGCGGCGCACAAGGTGGCGTGCCACGCATATGATGATGCAAACTTCAGGCTCAGGAGGAACAGCTGATGGGTAAAACGATACTTGAGGTGGAAAACCTCACAAAGTATTTTGCTACGCCTGCCGGGCAGCTTCACGCGGTCGATGGCGTCAGCTTTTCTATCGAGGAGGGCAAGACCCTCGGCATCGTCGGTGAGTCCGGCTGCGGCAAATCGACGACGGGCCGCTGCATTCTCAAGCTTATAGAGCCGACCTCCGGCAGGATAGTCTTTGACGGCGAGGATATCACTTCCTATTCCCGCCGGAAAATGCGCCGCCTGCGTCAGGAGATGCAGATGGTGTTCCAGGATCCCTTCTCCTCGCTTGACCCCCGCCAGACCGTCAGCCAGCTCATAAGCGAGCCGATAATCGAGCATAAGCTGCTCTCCTCCAAGGCCGATATCGACCGGCGCACGCTTGAGCTTATGGAGACCGTCGGCCTTGCCGAAAGATATGTCAACGTCTATCCCCATGAGCTGGACGGCGGCCGCCGCCAGCGTATAGGCATCGCCCGCGCGCTTGCGGTCAGTCCCAAGCTCATCGTCTGCGACGAGCCTGTGTCTGCGCTGGACGTGTCCATTCAGGCGCAGATACTCAACCTGCTCAAGCAGCTCCAGCGCGACATGGGCCTGACGTATATTTTCATCACGCACGACCTCTCCGTCGTCAAGTACTTCTCCGATGATATCGCGGTCATGTACCTTGGCCAGATGGTCGAAAAGGCGCCGAGCGACGACCTTTTCAAAAATCCGATCCATCCGTATACGAAAGCGCTGCTTTCCGCGATACCCCTGCCCATAGTCGGCAAGGACAAGCCCCAGCGCCAGCTCATCAAGGGCGAAATCACATCGCCCGTCAATCTGCCGGATGAATGCAGATTCGGAAAGCGCTGCGACTACACCGCCGACGTGTGCCGCCGGTGCAATCCGCCGCTTAGAGAGGTCGAGGCGAACCACTTTGTTGCCTGCGCCCGCTGCGGCGAGCTCTGATATTCGGGAGGATATGTGAAATGACAAAGGTTTACGCGCACAGAGGCTACAGCGGGAGATTCCCGGAGAACACCATGCTCGCCTTCAAAGAGGCGGCAAAGACCGGGTGCTACGGCATTGAGCTTGACGTGCAGCTCACGAAGGACGGACAGCTCGTCGTCATACATGATGAGCGTATCGACAGGACGACCGACGGCACGGGCTACGTCAGGGATTATACTCTGGAGGAGCTTCGCCGCTTCAATGCGGCGGCAAGCTGGAACGGGAAGTTCGGCTTCCAGCCCATCCCGACGTTTGAGGAATACTGCCAGTGGGCGGCGGGCGAAAAGCTCGTTACCAATATTGAGCTTAAGACCGGCGTGTATTACTACGAGGGGATAGAGGAAAAAACTCTGGAAATGGTGCGGAAATACGGCCTTACCGACAGGGTGCTCTTCTCTTCCTTCCTGCACAGCTCCATCACCATCCTGCGCAAGCTTGCGCCGGAGATCAAGTGCGGCGCGCTCGTGGAGAATGACGGCCTTGGCAACCCCGGCTATTACTGCGAGAAGATGGACTTCCAGTGCTTCCACCCCGGCTGGATGTGCCTGCCGAAGGAGGATGTCGATAGCTGCAAGGCCCACGGCATTGAGCTGAACGTCTGGACGGTCAACGACATGGACGTGCTTGAGCGCCTTGTCGAGTGGGAGGTCGATGGCCTCATCAGCAACTTCCCCGCAGTGTGCATGGCATACGTCGAAAGCCGCCGGAAGTAAGGCGCGGCAAAAAGCAAATATTGTGCCTCGCGGCGAAAAGCGCCGCGAGGCATTTTTTGTATACGAAAAAGTCTGTGCCATGCGGCACAGACTTTAAAACAATGCGGTATAATTTAAATCGCAGGCGTTATTCCCAGCGGAAAAAGCGGATAATGTACAATAAGTTGCGCAAATTTAGATAGCAAAAAAGAGAGACATAGTTTGCAGGCTCTGGTAGAATGAAGTCACGACACACCATTCTGAAAGGAGACAGCAAACTATGTCCGAGAAAATTGTACAGCTGAACGAGGAAATTATCAAGGGCCAAATCAAGGAATTGGTTCGCGGCAGCGTAGAGGAAACCCTGAACGAGCTGCTGGAAAAGGAGGCGGAGTCTCTGACGCAGGCTGCTCGCTACGAGCGCAGCGAGGCCCGTCGGGGCTACCGCAGCGGTCACTACGACAGGAACCTTACCACCACATCCGGAAACGTCACACTTCATGTACCACGCCTTAAAGGTGTTCCATTTGAGACAGCCATCATTGAGCGGTATCGCCGCCGGGAGAGCAGTGTAGAGGAGACCCTCATTGAGATGTGCCTTGCCGGTGTTTCTGTGCGTCGTGTGGAGGACATCACCGAAGCTCTGTGGGGT
>URPU01000054.1 GCA_900549865.1 uncultured Eubacteriales bacterium | reverse complement strand
CGGCATGGTGACGGAGGCATGGGGCGTTCCTCTTGGGAACGACAAGTGCATCATCGAGAGGGAAAAGGCCGTTGATATCATAAATGAGATCAAGGCCAACCTGCCCAGCGCGCTTGCCGAGGCCAAGCGTCTCGTTTCGGCGCGCGATGAGTTCATCGGCAACGCCAAGCGTGAGGCGGAGGCCATGCGCAAGAGTGCCGAAGAGAAGTCCAAGGCTATGATAGAAGAGCAGGAGGTCGTCCGCGTCGCAAGGGCGAGAAGCGCGGAGATGATAAGCGCCGCCGAGGCCAAGTCGAAGGAGCTGCGCCGTGTTGCGGCGGAGTACGTCGATGAGATCATGAAGCAGTCCGAGGCCAGCGTGGGCGAGGCGCTTGCGAAGCTCCAGTCTGCACACAGCGCTTTCAACACGATGGGCGGCGCTGCCGCCGCCGCGCCTGCCCCTGTACAGCAACCCGCGGCCGCACCCGCGCAGGCCGTCAAGGCCGAGCCTGCCAGACCGCAGGAGGTCCGCCGCGCCCAGCCCGCGCCGGGCGGAAAACGGCAGGGCGCGCCTGTGATGAAGATCCAGCGCGAGTCGTAAGCCGCCGCGCAAAACTACATATTGTGACGAAACGCCCCAACAGCGGAATATATAGCTGTTGGGGCGTTTTTTGGCCATTTATGAGGAAATATATACAAAAAGAGACAAAAAAAGTCAAAAAAATTTACTTGCTTTTTATGTGAACTACTTCTATAATAAAACCGTGGTGTGGGTAATTGTGGTGGGAAATGGCGCTGTTTCCCACGGGAAAGGAGAGGACATCCATGACCGGCGAGTATCAGCATTCTCTTGACAACAAAGGCCGTCTTTTTATCCCGGCAAAGCTTCGGGATGAGCTTGGCGATGTGTTTTATGTCACGCTGTCCATGGATAGATGCCTCTGCGCCTACAGCAGCGAGAACTGGAAGGCGCTTTCGGATAAGGTCAGCGCCATGCCGTATATAAAGCAGCGCAAGATGCGACCGCTTTTTGCGCATGCCGCGCGCTGTGAGCTTGACAGTCAGGGCCGCGCGCTCATTCCGCAGAACCTGCGCGATTTTGCCGGACTTACGCAGAAGGTCACGGTCATCGGCTGCAATAACCATGCTGAGCTGTGGGACAGTGAGGCCTGGGCCGCCGTGTTCGCGGAGGAGACGACGCCTGAAAATATCGCCGCCGTCATGGAGGAGCTTGAGTTTTGATGGATAATGCAAAGCATGTCTCTGTCCTGCTTGATGAATGCATTGAAAATCTGGCCATAAAGCCGGATGGGATATATGTTGACGGAACTCTCGGCCTCGGCGGGCACTCGTATGAGATCGCTTCCCGCCTTACAACGGGTCGCCTTATAGGCATCGACAGGGATGAAACGGCGATAGCGCGCGCCGGGGAAAGGCTTGCGCCATTTGCCGGTAAGATCACTCTTGTGCACGGCAATTTTTCTGACACGGCCTCCATTCTGGATGACCTCGGCATAGACGCCGTTGACGGGATGCTTTTTGACCTTGGCGTGTCCTCGCCCCAGCTTGACGAGGCGGAGCGCGGCTTTTCCTATATGAACGATGCGCCGCTGGATATGCGCATGGACCGCAGCGAGGGGCTGACGGCCTATGACGTTGTGAACGATTATTCCGCCGACAGGCTGAACCGTATCTTCTGGGATTACGGGGAGGAGCGCTACGCCCGGCGCATAAGCGCGGCCATAATTGCCGCGCGTGAGAAAAAGCCTGTCGAGACGACGTTCGAGCTTGTCGATATCATAAAGGGCGCGCTGCCCGCCGCGGCGCTGCGCGAAAAGCAGCATCCGGCGAAGCGCTGCTTTCAGGCAATACGCATCGCCGTGAATGACGAGCTTGGCGCGATATCAGCGCTAATGGATACAGCGCCCGACAAGCTCAAAACAGGCGGCAGATTATGTGTGATCAGTTTCCACTCTCTTGAGGACAGAATCGTCAAATCAGGTATTGCGGCCAGAGAAAACGGCTGCACCTGCCCAAGAGAGGCTCCAATATGTACTTGCGGCTTTATAAAGACCCTCAAAAGTGTCTGCCGCAAGCCCATATTGCCGGGCGCGGATGAGATAGAGAGAAACCCTCGCGCTCGCAGCGCCAAGCTGCGCGTGGCGGAGAGGGTGTGACGCGGTGAAAAAGGTTTCTTCCGCGGTTTTTGTCAGCATACTTTTTGGCTTCTCGGCGGTGATTCTCGTCTTTTCGCTTTTTGCGTCGATAAAGCTCACGGCGCTGAACGATTCCGCCGCGCGGCTTGAGAAGGAGACCGCAGCCATTGAAGAGGAAAACCGCGCGCTTTCTGCGCAGTACGGCCAGTGCGCCAGTATAGAGGAGATAGAAAAATACGCCGTCGAGGTGCTGGGGATGCAGCGCTGCACGGCGGAACAGATAGAATATATAGACATGTCGGAGCAGACCGGATAAAGTGTGAGCATAGCAGGGTAGGCCGCGGAATATATATAAAATATATTTCGTATGCGGGAGTGTGCTATGCCGGAAAAGCTACAGGAAAAAGGTCGCCGATACAGACCTGACAGGCAAATGCTCCGCCGCACGCTGTTTTTGATGGCAGTGTGCGGCATAGCTGCATTTTTGCTGCTTTTGGCGCGGCTTTACAAGCTGCAGATAATCGACCATGAATATTATGAGCAGCTTGCGATACGCCAGCAGCTCAGAGAAGCGCCGACGTCGAGCGCACGCGGCGTTATCTACGACACGAATATGAACGCGCTGGCCGTCAGCGCCTCTGTGGACAACGTTTACCTCAGTCCGGCGGAGATAGAAATGTACGGCGAGGATAAGGCGCTTATAGCCGACGGGCTTTCCAAGATACTCGGGCTTGACCGCGGTGATATACTGAAAAAGGCTGGGCAGACAGGCTCATGGTATGTCACGGTCGCGCGCAAGGTGGAAAGCGACAAGGCCGATGCCGTGCGCCGCTTCAAGTCCGAATACGGCCTGCGCGGCGTGAGGCTTGAGACCGACACGAAGCGCTATTATCCGAATTCCTCCCTCGCGTGCCACCTCATCGGCTTTGTTGGCACGGATAATTACGGCCTTGAGGGGATAGAAGCGCAGTATGACTCCGCGCTTGCCGGTACGGCCGGGAAAACCGTGCGCGCCACGAACGCCTACGGCACTGAGCTGCTCTTCTCCCGCTTTGAGGAGTTCACCCCCGGCGAGGACGGGTACGACGTCGTCACCACGGTGGATTCAACGATACAGTATTACATTGAAAAGCACCTCAAGCAGGCTGTGGAGGATTATGACATTCAAAACGGCGCCGGTGCAATAGCGATGGACGTCAACACCGGGGCCATACTTGCAATGGCTTCGCTTGACGGGTATGACCTCAACAACTTCCTTGCCGTCAGCGATAAGGCGCAGCTCGCCATTGACGGCGCGGCGTCGGAAGAGGAGGCGCAGGCACTGCTTGCACAGGCACAGGCGCGTCAGTGGCGCAACAAGGCGCTTTCAGATACGTATGAGCCCGGCTCTACATTCAAGATAATCACGCTTTCCATGGCGCTTGAAGAGGGCAAGGTTGGGCTGAACGACAGCTTTTACTGCCCCGGAACCGTCAGCGTGATAGGCCGCACGAAGCCCATACGCTGCTGGAAATACGGCGGCCACGGCTCACAGACGCTGACGCAGGCGGCGCAGCATTCGTGCAATGTCGCCTTTGTCAACATCGGTCAGCGCGTCGGCGCGGAGACCTTTTATAAATACTGCGAGGCTTTCGGATTTCTTGAACTCAGCGCGGATAAGGACGCGAACCTCACGGCGACCACGGGCATAGACCTCGCCGGGGAGAGCGGCAGCATCTGGTGGAGTCAGAATACCTTCTGCTCAGAAAAGAATCTGTCGCAGCTTGCGGCGGCCTCCTTCGGCCAGACCTTCACGATAACCCCGCTTCAGCTCATCACGGCCGTCAGCGCCTGCGTCAACGGCGGATATCTGATGCAGCCGTATGTCGTGCGCCAGCTCCTGAATCCTGACGGAACAGTCGCGTATGAGCGCGCGCCGAACATGGTGCGCCAGGTCATAAGCGCCCGCACGAGCGAGACCGTCCGCGGCATTCTTGAGCAGGTCGTCGGCGACCCGAACGATGGCACGGGGCGCAACGCCGCAGTCAGCGGCTACAGAATCGGCGGCAAGACCGGAACGAGCGAGAAGGTGAGTCTTGAGGCCAAGACCGGCCAGAAGGAGTATATCGTCTCTTTCGTCGGCTTTGCCCCGGCAGACGACCCGAAGATAGCCATTCTTGTTTTTCTCGATACGCCGTCCAACAAGTCCGGCATATACATAAGCGGCGGCCAGATGGCCGCGCCCGTCGTGGGGCGCATGTTTGCGGATATCCTGCCCTATATGGGCGTTGAGCCGGATTCTGCCGGTGCGCTTGCCGACACGGTGATGCCGCTTGCGGTGGGCAAAAGCCTTGACGACGCTGTGAGCGCCGTGAAGGACGCCGGGCTTGATTACCGCACCATCGGCACGGGCGACACCGTCACCGGTCAGCTTCCTCTGTCGGGCGTCTCGCTTGCGGCGGGGAGTCAGATAATACTCTATCTTGATGCCGCGCCGTCGCAGGAGCTTGAGACCGTGCCCGAGCTTGACGGCATGAGCTATGCCGAGGCGCGCGATATGCTTTCTTATTACGGGATATATATAAAGACCTCAAGCCCCGTGCTCAATGCGCAGACGCAGACCGTCAGCGCGCAGAGCATCGCGCCGGGCAGCCTTGTCAGCCACGGCACGGCTATAGAGGTCAGCTTGATAAACAGCGATGAATCGATGTTGGGCAGATACTAGGGGGATAATACCATGAAGCTTGGAGAACTTTTGAGAAATCTTGACGTGCTTGACGCGTCAGCCGCAATGGATATGGAGATCGGCGGCGTCAGCTACGACTCGCGCAAGACGCAGCCGGGCGACCTTTTCGTTGCTATACGCGGCTTTGAGTCGGACGGGCACAAATTCATTCCCGCCGCCATGGCGCGCGGCGCGGCGGCTGTGCTGTGCGAGGAAGCGCCGTCGGACGGCACGCCTTATGTCCGCGTGGCCGACTGCCGGAAGGGCCTTGCCTATGTCAGCCGTGAGTTCTTCGGCGACCCGGCGAAGGAAATGACGCTTATTGGCATCACCGGCACGAGCGGCAAAACGACGTCCAGCTATCTCATAAAGCATATGCTTGAAATGAAGCTCGACGCGAAGGTCGGCCTTATCGGCACGAACGGCAACATGATCGGCTCCGAGTGCCTGCATTCCGACCACACCACGCCCGAAAGCTATGAGCTGCACAAGCTCTTCCGCCGCATGGCGGACGAGGGCTGCACCCACGTCGTCATGGAGGTCTCGTCCCACGCGCTTGCGTTGGAGCGCGTTGCGGGCATAGAATACGACGTCGGCGTTTATACGAATCTCTCTCAGGACCATCTCGACCTGCACGGCACGATGGAGGAATACGCCGCGGCAAAAAGGCTGCTGTTCCGCCAGTGTAAGCTGGGCTGCCTGAATGCCGACGACAAGTGGACGGATTTCATGCTCAACGGTGCGACATGCAAGGCCATGACCTTCTCCGCCGAGTCGGACAGCGCGGATCTTACGGCGAAGGATATCCGCCTCAGCGCCGCCGGCGTGCGCTTCGCCGCCGTGTATAAAGACGAGCTTGCGCTGACGCGCCTTGCCATTCCCGGCAACTTCTCCGTGCACAACGCGCTCGGCGCGATAGCCGTCGGCCTTTCGCTTGGCATAAGCCTTGCGGACTGCTGTGACGCCATGGCGAGCGCCAAGGGCGTCAAGGGCCGTGTGGAGGTCGTGCCGACGGACGGCGACTATTCCATCATTATCGACTATTCCCACAAGCCCGGCGCGCTGGAGACCGTCTTGCAGACTCTGCGCCCTGTCGTGAAGGGGCGGCTCGTGTGCCTTTTCGGCTGCGGCGGCGACAGGGATAAGGTCAAGCGCCCGATAATGGGCGCGATAGCCGCGGATAACTCCGACTTTGTCATCGTCACCAGCGACAACCCCCGCACGGAGGAGCCGGAGGAAATCATCCGTGAGATAGTTGCGGGCATGAAAAACAAACGCACGCCGAAGAAAGTGATATGCGACAGGGAAGAGGCGATACATTGGGCTATTGACAATGCACGCCCCGGTGATGTAATATTACTTGCCGGCAAGGGTCACGAGGATTATCAGGTCGTCGGGCATGAAAAGCGCCATATGGACGAGCGTGAGATAGTGGCGGACTGGCTGGAAAAGAGAAAACAGCGCGGCTGAACGGCCGGCGCCGGATTTGGAGTTTAGCATGACGATAAAGCTGATTTGTGCCTTTGTTCTGGCATTCTTGTTTGCCACGGCATTCGGTAAATACTATATCCCATGGCTGCGCAGGCAGAAGGCCGGACAGGAGATAAAATCCAACGGCCCGACGTGGCATATGTCCAAAAGCGGCACGCCCACCATGGGCGGCGTGATGTTTATTGCCGCCGTCACCTTTGTGTGCCTGACTGTCGGCTTCGACGGGATGCTGCACGGCGACTTCGTGCATATTTTCGTGCTGCTGTTCGCACTGGTGTTCGGGGCGATAGGCTTTCTTGACGACTGGGAGAAGCTGAAGAAAAAGCAGAACCTCGGCCTGACGGCGAAGATGAAGTTCCTGCTCCAGCTTGCCGCGGCGCTCGTGTTCGTACTGCTCATGCGTGAGATAGGCTTTGTCACGTCGGATATATACGTGCCGTTTTTCAATGTGACGCTCTATGTGCCCGAATGGCTCTACTTCATATTTGCGTCCTTCGTCATCGTCGGCACGGTCAACGCCGTCAATATCACCGACGGTGTGGACGGCCTTGCCGCCGGTACGAGCATTCCGGTCTTTCTCTTCTTCGTTGTCGTCACCTTCCTCTGGGGTGAGAACTTCCTTGAGCTTGGCATTTTTGCCTCCGGCATGATCGGCGGACTGCTGGGCTTCCTTGTGTATAACTTCAACCCGGCCAAGGTCTTTATGGGCGACACTGGCTCGCTCTTCCTCGGCGGTGCCGTCGCGGCGCTCGCCTTTGCCTACGATATGCCGCTCATCCTTGTTACGCTCGGCATCATCTACATTCTTGAAACGCTCTCCGATATAATCCAGGTCACTTACTTCAAGCTGACCCACGGAAAGCGCATTTTCAGAATGGCCCCCCTGCACCATCACCTTGAAATGGGCGGATGGACGGGGAAGAAGTGGAAAGAACGGGAACTTTTTGTTCTCTTCACAGGTATATCTCTGGTCTTTGCCGTCATATCATTTATTGGGGTGTTTCACCGTTACGCACTCTGATAATGTACAAGTCGGGGAGGTGGGAAGATGCGTTATGAAAGCGCCCGCCTCGCCGGCTTTTCAGCAGTGGCGGAGAAAAAGCGCTGCGGGTTTGACACATCTTTTTTTGTTCTGGTGGTTCTTCTTTTGACGATGGGCGTCGTGATGGTCCTCTCGTCAAGCTATGCCCGCGCCTACTATGACCCCGGCAATATAACCGGCGGCAACGCGGCGTACTACTTCGTGCGCCAGCTTCTGTTCGCGCTTCTCGGCGTCGGGGCGATGCTTTTCGCGTCGCGCCTGCCGATGGGGCTTTACAGGCGCTATGCCTTCGTGTTTCTCGGGGCGGTGCTCGTGCTGCTGCTTCTGGTGCCGGTCATCGGCGTCAAGGCGAACGGCGCGCGGCGCTGGCTCGGCGTCGGCGGGCTCACGGTGCAGCCGTCTGAGCTTGCAAAGCTTGCCGTTATCCTCTCGTTCTCCGCGCTCATCTGCCGTCTGTGCGGCAGGATGGCCACGTTCCGGTACGGCATTCTGCCATTTGCGGGCATACTGCTTGTCATCATTGTCCTTCTCGTGCTTGAGCCGCACTTTTCCGCCTCCGTCATAATCATTGCTATCGGCGGGGCGATGCTTTTTCTGGGCGGCGTGCGCATCGGCTGGTTTGCCGCGGCCTTCGGCGCGGCCGGGGCCGGCGTCGCTGTGCTGCTGACGTTTTTCCCCTATGCGTCCAGCCGCATAAACACATGGCGCGACCCGTTTTCCAGTTCCTCTGACGAGGGGTATCAGATAGTCCAGTCGCTTTACTCCATCGGCTCCGGCGGACTCAGCGGGCTTGGCCTTGGCGGCAGCCGTCAGAAGTTCTTGTATCTGCCGGAGGAGCATAACGATTTCATCTTCTCCGTCGTGTGTGAGGAGCTTGGCTTTATCGGCGCGGCGCTCATCCTCGTCCTGTTCGCCCTGCTCATCCTGCGCGGCTATTGGATCGCCCTCCATTCGCCCGACAGGTTCAGCTTCCTTGTCTGTGCGGGCGTCACGACGCTCCTTGCGATACAGGTTTTCCTCAATGTGGCCGTCGTCACGAATCTTGTGCCGTGCACGGGGATATCCCTCCCGTTTTTCAGCTACGGCGGCACGGCGCTGCTTATCGAGCTTTTTGAAATGGGGATAGTGCTCAGCGCTTCCCGCGATATATTTACTTATTGATCACTTACTGCGCGAAAGGAAATGGTTTTATGAAATTCATCCTCACCTGCGGCGGTACCGCCGGACATATAAATCCCGCGCTTGCGGTCGCGGGCCGCCTCCGTGAGCTTATGCCCGACTGCGAGATACTTTTCATCGGCGCCGAGGGCAAGATGGAGATGGAGCTTGTGCCGCGCGAGGGGTACAAAATAGAGCCGCTCAAAATCACGAACATAAGCCGCGGCCACAGTCTTGAGGCGATCATCCACAATCTGGACACGCTGAAAAACGTCGCCGTCTCCACGCGTGAGGCCAAGCGCATCATGCGCGAGTTCAAGCCGGATGTCGTCATCGGCACGGGCGGCTACGTCTGCTATCCGGTGCTTATGGCGGCATCGGAGCTGAAGATCCCCACGGCCGTGCATGAGAGCAACGCCGTTCCCGGCCTCACGACGAAGCTGCTCGCGGAGCATGTCGATAAGGTCATGGTCGGCTTCGAGGAGAGCCGCGGCGCGTATCACCACCCGGAAAAGGTGGAGGTCACAGGAACGCCCGTGCGCGGCGAATTCGCCGCCTACAGCAAGGCGCTTGCAAAGCGGGAGCTGGGGCTTGACCCGGATGAGCCGCTCGTGGTGTCCGTGTGGGGTTCGCTTGGCGCGGCGCATATGAATAAGATAATGGGCGAGCTTATAACCATGATGGACGACAGCCGCCCCTTCCGCCTCATCCACTCCGTCGGCACGCGCTATTTTGAAGATTTTATGTCCGCGCTCCGGCAGCGTGCGCCGGACTTCGCCCGCTTCGGCGCGGACGTGCGCAAGTATATATACGATATGCCCCGCGTCATGGCGGCGGCGGATCTCATATTGTGCCGCGCCGGCGCGTCCACGCTGTCCGAGCTTGCGTATATGGGCAAGCCCGTCATAATCGTTCCTTCGCCGAATGTGACGAATAACCATCAGGAGAAGAACGCCCGCGTGCTTGAAAAGGCGGGCGGCGCGAAGGTGTTCCTTGAGGGCGAGTTTGACGCGCCTGCGCTTATGGACACCGTGCGCGGCCTTCTCGGCGACAGCACGCAGCTCGAAGCGATGTCGCAGGCTATGCTCTCGCTGGCCGTGCCCGGCGCGACGGACAGAATATGCGACATAATCCTCAGCCTGCCCGCGAAGAAAAATTAAGATATCCCGAATCACACACATCCCCGCGTGCGCATAGTATAAAGGCGAAGAGCATAGCTCCATTTGAACGCACGGGGGGATTTTTATGGATATATGGCATATCCGCGGCGGTAACACGCTGGAGGGCGCGTGCTTTGTGCAGGGCTCGAAGAATGCCACACTGCCGATAATTGCCGCCTCGATAATCAGCCCGGCCCGGTCTGAGCTTATGAACGTGCCGCAGCTTCGTGATGTGGACGCGGCGCTGCGCATACTCAGGCACCTCGGATGCACCGCCGAGCAGCGGCAGAACGAGGTGTTCATTGATTCTACATATCTTTCCGGCAGTTCCATTCCGCATTCACTCATGGAGGAGATGCGCTCCTCCGTGATATTCATGGGCGCGCTCCTCGCGCGCTGCGGCGAGGCGCGCCTGTCTCTGCCCGGCGGCTGCCAGCTCGGCAAGCGGCCGATAGACCTGCATCTCAGTGCGCTCAGGAAGATGGGCGCGCAGATAGAGGAGGACGGCCCGGAGATATACTGCCGCGCGGAAAGGCTTCGCGGCGCGGAGATAGAGCTTCCTTTCCCCAGCGTCGGCGCGACGGAGAACATCATGCTGGCGGCCTGTTCCGCCCGCGGAAGGACTGTCATACGCGGCGCGGCGCGTGAGCCGGAGATATCCGCATTGCAGGATTACCTCGCCGCCATGGGGGCGAAGATATCCGGCGCGGGCAGCGATACCGTGACGATAGAGGGCTTTGCGGCAAGCGGGCGCGCCGTCTGCCGTATCATCCCGGACAGAATAGTCGCCTCCACGATAGCCTGCGCGGCCGCGGCGGTTGGCGGAAATGTCGAAATGCGCGGAGTTGCGCCCGAACATTTTTCTACAGTTCTCTACTTCCTAAATCAAGCGGGCTGTGATATAATAAGCAATAATCGCGCAGTGCGCGTAAAATCAACCGGCCGCCTGAAAGCGCCCGGCGAGATATCCACACAGCCGTACCCCGGCTTCCCGACAGACGCGCAGCCCGTGCTTATGGCGGCGCTTCTCCGTGCCGAGGGGAAGACGGTCATCACGGAGAACATTTTTGAAAACCGTTACCGTCAGGTGCCGGAGCTTCGGCGTCTCGGCGCGGATATAATCACGCAGGGGCGGCGCGCGGAGATATGGGGCGTGGACTGCCTGCACGGCACGGCGCTCAATGCCACCGACCTTCGCGGCGGCGCGGCGATGATAGTGGCCGGCCTCTCCGCGGATGGGGAGACCGTGATATTTGACGACGGGCACATCACCCGCGGGTATGAGCGCTTCGACGTCCGTCTGCGCGCCCTCGGCGCGGACATTTTTCTTGAATACTGACCGGCCCCCAAATCTGGGGGCCGCCCAACACAGCCGAAAGGACAGCAGCCTATGGCGTATGCACATATGAATCAGCCGCCGGCGGATAAGCATTCCGAGTATATGAAGCCGCGGCGGCACAGCAGCATCAGCGCGCCCTTGATGTTCGTCATCGTTGAAGTCGCGCTCATCTTCGTGATGAGTGTTTTCTTCCGCGTGTCGGATATCGAGGTCATCGGCAACAGCCATTATACCGACAGCGAGATCATCCGCGCGATAGATATCGAGGAGGGCGACAACCTCTTCTTCTTTGACAGGTTCGCCGCGCTCAGCCGGGTCTTTGCGAAGCTCCCGTATGTAGATAAGGTCACGGTGGAGCGCAAGCTGCCCAATAAGGTCGTTATTGAGGTCACGGAGAGCACCGCGCTTGCCTATCTCGTCCTTGGCGACGAATGCTGGACCATGGATCATAACTGCAAAATTCTCGGCAAGGCCTCCGCGGACGAGCTTTCAAACCTAATCGCCGTCAGGGGGATAAGCCCCGGCACGCTGCTTATAGGCGAGCCGCTTCAAACAGAGGACGGCAGTCAGGAGCCTGTGGATTACCTTACTGAAATACTCAGCCAGATACAGGACAGGGGTCTGTCCTCCCGCGTGACGGTGGTGGAGCTTTCCGATAATATGCAGGCGCAGCTCCAGTACGGCGGGCGGCTGACGGTGCAGCTCGGCGGCAATACCGGAACGGAGCATAAATTTGGAATGTTTGTTGCCGTTTTGGACAAGCTTAGTGATGAGGACGTCGGCTATCTCGACCTTTCCGATGGGCAGACGGCGCATTTTATGTCGGAATGATGGCACAATTACAATTTGCTTACAAAAAATTGCCGAAGAATAAAAAAATCTATTGACCTGAAGCAAAAAATGTAATAATATATAGTACGCCTATATAAATATAAAAATTTCACTTTTGTGATGAGATAAAACACAGGGAGGCACAACTATGGATTTCAAAGCCGAAACAGGACCGGAGAATGTTGTTACTATAAAGGTAGTCGGCGTCGGCGGTGCGGGCAACAATGTTGTCAACAGAATGGTCAAGGCCGGAACGCAGGGCGTCGAGTTCATTGCCATCAACACCGATAAGCAGGCTCTCGCGGTCTCCAACGCCAATCAGAAGATTCAGATCGGCGAGAAGATGACCCGCGGACAGGGCGCCGGCTCCGATCCCGACATTGGCAAACGCTCCGCGGAGGAAAGCCGCAACAACATAGCCAAGGCCATTGAGGATGCGGACATGGTGTTCATCACCGCCGGTATGGGCGGCGGCACAGGCACGGGCGCTGCTCCCGTCGTGGCGGAGATCGCGCGCGAGGCCGGAATCCTCACTGTCGGCGTCGTCACGAAGCCCTTCAAGTTTGAGGGCAAGCGCCGCATGGATCAGGCCAACATGGGCATAAAGGAGCTTTTGAGCCGCGTTGACTCGCTGCTTATCATCCCCAATGACCGCCTTAAATATGCCACTGACCAGAAGGTCACTCTTGCAAACGCGTTTGAGATCGCCGATGACGTGCTGCATCAGGCCGTCACCAGCATTTCTGACCTCATCAAGAACACCGGCTTCATCAACCTTGACTTTGCCGATGTCACGTGCATCATGAGAGACGCTGGTTTTGCCCACATGGGCGTCGGCCATGCGGCCGGCAAGGGCAAGGCGGAGGACGCGGCGCGTCTCGCCGTCGCAAGCCCGCTTATGGAGACCTCCATCAACGGCGCGCGCGGCGTGCTCATCAACATCACCGGGTCTGAGGATATGGATCTTGAGGATGTCGAGACCGCTGCAAATCTCGTGCAGGAGGCTGCGCATCCCGACGCAAATATCATCTTCGGCGCGACGTTTGACGATTCGCTTCAGGATGAGATCCGCGTCACGGTCATTGCAACTGGGTTTGAGGAGAGTCCTGCCGGTGCGGATAACGCGTCCGCTGCTGCCTCTTCTGTTTCCACCGGCGGTACTGTCCGCCCGATATCTGTGAAGGAACGCCCGCAGGGTTTGTTCACCGGCGCGGCTGAGAAGGCTGCCGCCGCGGTGCCCGCGTCGTCTCCGGCCGCCCCGTCTCCCATGACGGAGGATCGCCCCGCGTCCGCCTCGACTGACGCGCCTGCGGAGGACCCGTTCGACAGCATTTTCAAAATATTCAACGCCAAATAATTTTCAGCGTGGATAAAAGCTCCCCCGGCACGCGCTGGGGGAGCTTTTCAATGACCCCGCCCGCATTACGGAGGTGTGTGCTTATATGCTCGATAAAATTGTTTGTTTTGTGAAGAATTTTATCAGAATATATACGGATACGCAGGTGACGATCGCCTCTGCGGCGCTTTCGTATTACTTCACCATGACGTTTTTCCCACTTATAATCTGCCTCTATACCATGCTGGGCAACAGCTACGATCAGGCCATGCGCATCGTCCAGTTCCTCAAGAGCTTCGCCTCGGAGGAGGCGATAGACCTTATAAGCGACTTTCTTGTTTATGTCGCGTCGAATAACAGTCCCGCCATGATGGTGGCCGGGCTTGCGGTGCTCGTCACGTCCGCCTCCGCCGCTTCCCGGTCTATACAGACGACCATTGGCCGGATGCAGGGCGGCGTGAAGTTCAAGGCGTTCATGTACTTTGCGTTCAGCATAATATTCTCGCTCGTCTTTCTCGCGGCGATTTATTTTGCGATGCTTGTCATGCTTACGGGGCGGCAGTTCATCACCACTGTCAATAAGCTCCTGCCGTTTATAGATATCAGCCATTCGTGGAACTGGATGCGCTTTCTTGTCATGGGCGGGATATTCTTTGTCCTTGTCTGGGGCGTGTATGAGACCGCGAAGCGAAACTGCGACGAGTACAGCACCTTCCCCGGCACGGTCGTCACGACCGTCGCCCTCGTCGCGGAAAGCCTTCTTTTCTCTGTGTTCATCGGCCGCTCGGCAAAATACCCGCTGGTGTATGGCTCTCTCGCCTCGCTGATACTGCTGATGCTGTGGCTTTATTCCTGCTGTCTCATCATTTATGTGGGCGCGGCGGTCAACATCGCCCTGCGCGACACGCGGCAGCAGACTGAATCGATCCTCCCCGCGGAGAAATGTGAATAGTGAATAAAACACATGGAGGAGCCGGGCGCTCCTCCATGATTTTTACATCGCGTATTCTTTTGCCCATTGCTCGACTATGCGCTGGGCGTGTGTGTCGCCGGTGCCCGTCGTCTCCAGCACAAGGGTGTCTGCGTCCTTATCCAGCGCCGCGTGCAGTGCCTGCGCGTATGCGGTGTACTTCTCGCCAAGCCCCAGCACGCCGCGCAGAATCTCCGCATCCTGCACGGATTTCAGCACGCCTATACACGGCAGGTCGGAATTGAGAAGCTCCAGCAGCGCGTTTCTGAACTGCGGGATTATCAACTCAAACCCGCCTACCTCATCCAGCACGGCGAAGGGATAAAATCCGGCTTCCTCAAGCAGATGTACTCCGGCTTCGCGGAAAACCTCGTTGTCATGCGTGAGGCGCGTGCCGGAGAAGGAGAGTATACTCGCCGACTCATAGCCCTCCACACCTGCCGCGGCCGCAGCAGGAAGAAGATCGCAGCCCGGAGGCGTGCCGTTTTCCCCGCCCGCGCGCACGATGACATATCCGCCTGCATATGCGAGGCGGCCGCCAAGCACGCTTTTTATCATTTCCGATTTCCCGCTGCACGCGGGGCCTGTCAAAAATAAATGCTTCTGCATAATATTGCTCCTTGGTTCTGTTTGGCACGATTATAGCATCATATGCAGCCGTGCGGCAAGTCCGCGGCGTTAATTTTCCGTTGACAGCGCGACGCGTTAAGAATATAATCGCTTCATTGCGCCGTCAAAGGGCGAAGAAAGGAAGAGTCACATGCTCGGCACGATAGTAAACTGCATCACAATAATAGTTGGCGGGCTGATAGGAAGCGTTTTCAGCAGCAGGATCGGCGAAAGATATACAAAGCCCCTCATGACCGTCATGGGCTTTGCAACCGCTGTCATAGGCATACAGGGCGCATTGGGCACCAGCAATATTCTCATTGTCATCATCTGCCTTGCGCTGGGCACGCTGATAGGCGTCGCCCTCCGCCTTGACGACAGGATCAACGGCTCCGGCGATTTCATAAAAAGCAAACTTTCGGGAACAAAGCTCGGCGGCGGCCGGTTTTCGGATGCCTTCGTCACGGCGACTCTGGTTTTCTGCGTCGGCTCCATGGCCATACTTGGGCCTATTCAGGCTGGTCTCAACCATGATTACAGCATCCTCTTCACGAAGAGCATCATGGACTTCATAAGCTCCATTGCCTTCTCCGCGGCGCTTGGGCCGGGCGTCTGCTTTGCCGCTGTGCCGATACTGATAGTGCAGGGTGGGATAACCCTGCTTGCTGGCGCTGTCCAGCCGTACCTGACCGCGGAGGTCATCACCGAAATGACTGCCGTCGGCGGGCCGATATTCCTTGCGATGTCCGTAAATCTCATAGGTCTGCGTGAAGAGCCCGTGAAGGTGGGGGATATGATCCCCGCAATATTCCTTCCAATACTGTATTTCCCAATCGCGGAATTTATCGGCGGACTCTTTTGAGTGCTACATAAAATCAGCCCCGGTTTTCTTTTGAAAACCGGGACCCAGCTTGTCAAAAAAAGCCTCGCAGAGTTTCGCGTCCGCAGACGCGAAAGCATTA
>URPU01000053.1 GCA_900549865.1 uncultured Eubacteriales bacterium | reverse complement strand
CAAATGCTGTAAGAACACTCGCCATGGTGCCGGTGGTGGGACTCGAACCCACACGATGTCGCCATCGGCGGATTTTGAATCCGCTACGTCTACCATTCCATCACACCGGCACGCTGTCGAAAAGTATATCTCATTCGAGGCAAAATATCAAGTGTTTTGTTGCGATTTTTCATATCCATTGCCGGCTGTTCCTGTACAGCCGGCAATGGATGTCAATGCGATTTGATGTTGTCCTTTATATTGAGCCACGCGGAGTAGCCCTCGCGCCAATCGGCTTCGGCTTTCTGCGAGTGCCGGGGGCTTAGCTCATAGTTTTCGAGAATGTAGTTCATGAGATATGCGGTGTACTTCTCTGAGCCATATATATTCAAATGGTTCCTGTTGTAGAAATCCGTACCGGCATCGATTCCCATGTCGTCGATAAGGTCGTTGAAGTCCACAAAGCGGTAGCCCCGCTCACCGACGAGCCGCGCAATGTAATTATATTTCTGCTTTTCCTCGACACTCTCGCCGGATGGGGCGTTGACGAACAGCGCCTGCGCTCCGGTTTGGGCCAGATGATTAAGCACGGATTCAAGGTCGGTCTGAGCATCGGGATGAATAGCAAGCGTGGAGGTGACGGCGGAATTATCGCTCAGCTCCAGTACCTCGCACAGGTCGGTTCCGTAATACCCCTTTGAGCAGTTGTAGGGGAGATCGACGGATGCCTTGGGAAAGTATGATTTGTCAAGCTCACGCCACGTGACGTGATATCTTATAATGTCAAAGAGGAAGGAAGCGAAAGTCTCGCCCTGACTTTCGACCTGTCCGGCGGCGACCTTGTCGGAATATAGTTCATAGCAGCGCGCCGCAAGCGGCAGACGGTTGGGGGAGAAAGTCTTCATTGCGTTTATGACGGTTATGCCGCTGGTCACATCGGAAAGATCCGGCTTGACGTATGACTGCACGAAGGGGCGCACATCTATTATGAAAAACTGCGGCTGCTGCATCCGCCCGGCCTCCTTGAGCATGGGCACGTAAGCATATGACGGCAGACTGCTCATTGCAAAGGTGTAGGATGTAAGCCCCGACTGAGCCCACGCGTCATACGGCATCCACGACATATAGCATGCGCTGCTGCCGAGATACATGAAGTCCAGAGAATCGCGCCGCTCCGAATACAGGCCGCGGAAGTTTTCCCACTGATAGTTCTTTGCAACAAGAAGCGTGGCAACGCACGAGTACAGCGCAAGGAAAACCAGCAGGAAGCAGACGAGCCGTAGTGCGTTTTTAAGTCCTTTACTCATGCGTCTCACCCCCTGTAAATAAAGTCGGCGGCGTTATAACCGGGGCCGTATACGCCGAACACCATGACGGCAAATATAGCCGCGAGAAGGAATACCCACCTGAACACAAGCCCCTGCTTTTCAAAGCGTTCGCGCAGCTTTATGCCTTTTTCCTGTAGCACGCCGACAAGCAGAACTATCACGAAAGACACAAAGAGAATAAATATATCCTCCGTCGAAAGGCCAATCTCGCCCAGAGACTTATCGGCCAGAACCCACGCGTTGTGCTCTATCAGCATGTTTTTAAGCATCCAGAAGCCGCGCCCGACGGACGTAGAGGCGAAGAACACCCACGTCACACACATGAAAAAGAAGGTGCGCAGAGAGCAGAACAGCCTGTAGCTGAAACGCGACTTGTCAACGTGCAGCAGCTTCCCCAGCTTATCCAGCAGCGGCTGGCATATCTGTCCGCTGACGATGATAAACCACGGCAGCACGCCGCTTGCAAATACATGGCGCAGAGTACCGCCGTGCCAGAAGCCTATGACCAGCCACAAAACCAGCATGGCAGCATAGGTCGGTACGCGTTTTCCCTGCTTCTTGCCGAATGTCTTTTTGCCCCAGTCGCCGAGGCAGACGAACGGGCGGCTTTTGAGCAGTGGGTACATCACATAGTCCTTTGCCCATTGCCCCAGCGTTATATGCCACCTGCGCCAGAATTCAGAAAGATTCTGCGAGAAGAACGGGCGGCGGAAGTTCTCCGGAAGCGACACCTGAAACATTTCCGATACGCCCAGCATGATATCCATGCAGCCGGAAAAGTCGGAATATAGCTGGAACGCGTAGAGCAGCGCCGCAACGACGATGTATGCACCGGTGTAGCCGCTGTACGTGGGAGAGAAGATAACTCCGGTGTAACCCGCAATGCGGTTGGCTATGACGAGCTTTTTGAACAGGCCGTACAGCAGCCTGTAGGCCCCAAATTTAAACCTGTCATAATCGAAGTCATGCCGGGCAAACAAGCTTCCGGCAAGCTCGCCGTAGCGTGTGAACGGGCCGCAGATAGTGGCCGGGAACCACAGCACCAGCGTGGTAAGCTTTGCAGGATTCTTCTCTGCCGCGCTCAGCCGCCAGTTGACATCGAGAATAAAGCCGATGGCAGATAGAGAGAAATAACTCACGCCGACAGGGGCAATCCAGCCGCAGTACGCAAGCGGAAGCCTAAGCGCGGAAAACAGCCCGCCAGTCCATTCCAGAACGTTATTCCAGTATTTAAGCGCATAGAGCACCGCCGCGATGATGATTATAGCCACCGCGGCAATAGCATTACGCGCTTTCGTGTTTCCTGTCCGCTCTATCAGCAGCGAGCCGAAGTATACTGCCGCAAGGTCGATCGCCACAAAAATGAAGCAGGAGAGACCGGACGAGAAGTATATGAACAGAACGCTGCATATAAGCAGCACGAGCCATTGATACCTCTTCGGAAAGACGTAGTATGCAAGTAGCGAAAGTGCAATAAAAACGAAGAATGCAAACGAAGTGACAGTAAACATACCGCCTCAACTCATGCGGCGGAGAATGATATCCGCCATTTCGCCGACGTTTTTCATGCCGTTCACTTCGCCCATGGTGAACTTGATGCCGAATCTGCGCTCAACGGCGATGATAAGGTCAATATGTTCAAGACTGTCCCAGCCGTCTATATCGTCGGCAACGGTCGCATCCGTCACATGGATGGTCTCATCGTCAAACTCATCCTGAAAGACCTCGTCCAGTGCTGCAAAAACTTCTTCTCGGCTCATTTCTCTTCCTCCGTAATGTATGTTTTTCTCATTTCAAATGTATCTGTGTCTGCAATGAACAGCCCGGCTTCTTTTCTAAAGCTCATGCGTTCATACAGGTCTGCGACCATGGCGTTTTTTGCTGTGGGCACGTATTCGCCAATGACGCGCTTGAAGCCATTTTCGCGCGCGGTGCTGATGATGTCGTTGACGATGAACTCCTCCATGCCGCGCTTTAGAACGCGGCAGCTCATCAGCCATTCGCTGACGAAGAGCGCCTCGTCGCTCATCTTGTCCAGCACTACCACGCTTATAAGGCCGTAATCGCCGTACTTGTCGCGCAGACAGTAATAGCGCGTGATGTGCCCTGCGTCGTCTGCAAGCGCTTCAATTTCACCCTCGGTATAGCGGACGGTGCGTAGGTTGAACTGGTTGGAGCGCTGCGTGAGCTGTGCGATGCGCGGATAGTGGAACTTGTCAAAGGGGCTGGCTACAGCCCGCATCTCTAGCGCTTTCAGATACTCGTCATAATCGGCGAACTGGGCAATAAGCGTGGCCCTTCCGGCCTCTTGACGGTACTGCTCGGTTCTGTCGGCATCGGCCGCGGAGAAGGACGCCGTTTCAAACAGATTCAGTGCGCGGACATAGCTGAGGTATTCTGCCGGATCCTCGGGCAGTTCCGGCACAGTTATGTCCGGAATGAGGGAACGCACGACGCCCCTTTCAAACGGATTGTCGTCAAAGAAAACCATACTGTCCATACCGATGTTCAGAGTTTTCTGTATGTACATGATGTTGGACGCCTTGTCCTGCCAGTTGGCGACGAAAATGGCGAAGTCGTCCAACCGCAGTATCATTTCCGGATGCTTTTCAAACGGCAGCTTCGCCGTGTCCTCATTGTTCTTGCTGCACACGGCAAGGATTATCCCGCGTTTTTTCAGTTCCTTCAGATACATCTGAAATTCGGAAAAAGCGTGCCCCGTGCCAAGCTCGCCGACCTCTATCCCGTCGAGCCCGTCGTCGCCGATGACGCCGCCCCACAGCGTGTTGTCAAGATCGAGCACGGCGCATTTCTTTATACTGCCGCGTATCGCACGTATAACGTCCACCGTCCTTGCGGCGATGTACGGCAGCGCTTCCAGCGAGAAAGGCATCTTGGCCACATAATATAGCTTGTCGTCCTTGAAGCGCTGTGCGCCTATCATGCTTTGAACGGCGTTTATGTCCACAAGGAAAACATCTTTCCTCTCCGACGCCGCCTGACTCAGCAGGAAGTTCAGCTTCGTGAGCTGAAACGTAAAGGATGCGCACTCACGCAGCGCGTAACTGCCCATGCTGCCGTCATTCATATATGCGAAAGTGAATTGCAGGATGCGCGTGTTGATATGGCCGGAAATAAGCTCCCAGTACGTGCGGATGCGCGCCGTGACGGCGTCCGCAAAGCTACTGCGTTGTTCAGCCGGGGTGCTGCAAAAGCCCTCGTAAAGCTTCTCCGTGCACATCACCAGAAGCACGCCCGCAGGGGCGAAGGTGTATAGCTCCGACGCGCCGTCCATGGTTTGCGCCTGTATCTGGTCATAATCCGCGTCGAATATGTCCGCATTTACCCCGCGCAGGAACGCCTCGCCCTTGATGGCCGTGGCGATATGCTGCGTGGCACAGTCGCCGAGTATGGCGAGCTTGTATATGGGAAGGTTTGCGTCGCTCTTCCGCGCCGCTTTTTTCAGCGTGTTGAAATCGTTCAATATAACCACCGCCTCAAAACATGAAAATCATGTAAAAATCGCGTATATTATACCATCAGCCATGTAAGAACGCAACAAAATTTACTGCCCGGACGCGTCCTCTCCGTCCTGCGCGGCAGTGGGAATGAACCACAGGTTCATATCCGTTTCCACGTTTATGCCGGGCACCGTCTCCGTGAAGCTGTACTGCCACATGTCGGCGGCGTAATAGAAGTTGGGAAAGCCGCTCTCCGGCAGGGCAAACCAGAACATATAGTCCGTAAGGCGCGTCAGGTCGTATCCGTAGTAGCCGAGATTCCGGTTGAAATATACGCAAGGCGTGTAGCCCGCGTTCTTGACCGTCTCGCAGAAAGCAACGGCACAGTCCGTGCGCCCCTCCATGGTGATATCCGCTGTGCGCGCGTCGGCCTCGTGGATCTTCTCCCAGTCGAACACGACCGGCAGGGTGATGTTATACGCGCCTATGCGCTCCAGCACGAAGCGCGCCTCCTCAATGGCCTCTTGCACGGTGATGGCCTGAGAGAACATGTATACGCCGACCTTCAATCCGGCGTTCTGCGCCCTCTGAACGTTTGCCTTGAAGTACGGGTCCTCGAAAAGCCCGCCCTCGGTATAGCCGCGCCGCCCCACGCGGATGTACGCGTAATCCACGCCCGACTGCGCGACGCTGTTCCAGTCGATGTCAAGCTGGTGCTCCGACACGTCTATGCCGCGCAGCACCTCATAGTCGCTGCCGAGGTATTTTATTTCGCTTCCGGCTCCGGTGAACATCTCCGCGGTGAACGTGCTTGCAGGCACGCCCTCCAGCGGCGTCATCCACACCCAGTCGAACCCGTCATATATATACACCTGCCCCTCGTGCGGGTCAGGCTCCTCTTTGTTCAGAAGCTTCGTCACAAAAAATACTGCGGCGGCAAGCACCGCGAGTATGACGACAACACCTATAACAATGCCCGCTCTGTTTCTGACGGCTGTTTTCATCTGTGTCTCCATTCAAGAAATACTGTAAAAGCAAAATAGGGGGCAGGCAACACAAAAGACGCCTGCCTCCTATGATTCTACCATATCCGCGCGCATATTTCAATCTCGGCTGTGCGTCAAAGGCTCAGCTCGCCCTTGACCACCCCCTGCGCCACGGCAAAAAATTCGCGCATGGCGTAGTGTATGAAGCCGTAGGGCGTGGAGGCAGCCGGAACGCCGCAGAACTCAAGACCGGATATGTGCCTCGCCATCGCAAGGGCGCGGAAAATGTGAAAGTCATTCGTGACTATGCCGACGCGTTCCGTGCCGGGCGGCAGGAGCGCGAAACTGTTTTGCAGGTTTGAAAGCGTGTCGGTGGACTCGTCCTCAAGTATTATCCTGCCCTCCGCGATGCCGAGCGCGATAAGATCGCGCCGGATGCACTCCGCCTCGCTTATTCCCTCGTCGCTGCCCTGCCCGCCGGAGGCGATGCAGACCGTGTCCGGATTTGCGTCGAGGTAATCCGCCGCCGCCCATATCCGCTGCGTCAGCGCGCCGCTGGGCTTCGTGCCGTTCACCTTCGCGCCGAGGACGATGACGCAGTCAAGCCCCGCCTCAGCCTGCGCGTGCGCGCCCGTGCATATAAGCGCCTCGCCCGCGGCAAACACGGCGAGGAACACGCACAGAAGTATGCGCGCCGTTTTTATGAGCCGCGGCGGGAAGGGCAGAGGCCGCCCCGTTTTCGCCGCGTGCCGTACCAGAGTATATCGCGCGATGCACAGCGCGCCCACCACCGGCCAAAGCCAAAGCAGCGACTGGCCGAAGCGCACGGCAAGCCCCATGCCCAGCCAGTAAAGTATGCACAGCACGCCGAATATGAGCACAAATATGTTGAATATGCGGTTATATTTCATGATCCCTCCGGTGCTGCGGCGCACGCGCGCCGCTCAGCGTATCCTGCGCGCCTCCATGTAATAGCGCTTGTCGCATGCCTGACCGACGGAAAAGCTTTTGCGCGGAAGAATGCCGTTTTCGCGGACATAGTCAAAAAGCTCATCCCTGCGAAGCCCGCCGTATAAAAAGCCGACAGCGCCGGGCGTCTGCGCAAGAGTGCGCACGGCGTCCGCACCGTGAATATAATCCACGCGCACCTGTGGATGCGCGGCGATGTACCCGTCGATGAAGTCCTGTATCGCGCCCGTCTCAAGTTCATCGGTGTATATTTTGCCCGAACCTACGGCAGATATATACTCGATGCATTTCCCGTCCTTGCCGCGGAAGCTTTCATGCAGGGCGGCGGTGACGGCGGATACATCCGCATTGAAAAGCACGCGGTATATCGGCTCAAAGTCCACGCCCTCGTCGTGAATGTTGACAAGCTCTGCCAGCGCGTACTGCGCCGCTTCCGTGCCGATGATACCCGCGGCGGCCTTGGCCGTGGCGAGGGAGTGGTTCCCATCGCCGACGGCGAAAAGAAGCCGTTCGCCGTCCTCGCCGCTCTCATCCGCGAGGCGCGCCAGCGCAGAGAGCACGCGCCGCTGTTCGCTTTCCGGCAGCAGCCAACCGCGCAGGTGCCCGCCGCCCAGCATAAGCTCAAAATCATAGAGCTTCGTGCACGCGCCGCGGTCTATCCCCTCGATTATCTCACGGCGTCTGTCGTCCATGAACACCATGATGTGCGGCAGCTCCAGAGGGGCCTTTTCCCGGATGGCGACGCGCGGCGGGATGCGGGACAGGACCGTTCCCTCCGTCGGACGGATGAGCGGCTTTGCCACCGGCTCATAGCTGTAGTCCGCCAGCGAGAATGCCCCCACGATGCCGCGGCGCACGCGCCCACCGGCAAGCGTCCTTTCCACGTATATAAGCGCGTCTTTGTATTCCTCAAATACGCCGCCTTTAAGATACTCCGCCATCTTCGCGTTTATCGCGCTGATGCGCTCTGCACTGTCTCCGTCTTCAAGATAGACCTCCGGGAATATCACGTGCAGCGCGGATGGGGCGCCGTCTGCCAGCTCGTACGCCCGCCGCCAGTACTCCGGCTGCGAGGTAAACTGGTCACAGGCGATGCAGGCCCACTTTTCATGCCCCTCCTTGGGCAGAAGTATATCGGCAGGGTAGAACGGAACGTTTGTCGGCATGTGGTGTCACCTCTGAATATCGTTTTCATGAATATATCATGCGCGGCACGCTTCGTCAACCGATGCGCGGCCTTACACATTGCACAATTCAATGATTGACGCGGGGCAAATGCTGATATAAAATAGAAAAAACTAAAAGTTGAAACGGAGATATTTATGAAAGTACTTGAATCGAGCATAGATAGAGGCAGCGTGTACGCGCAGGTGAACATTTCCGCGGCGGATATAGCCGCGGCCGGTTCGGCGCAGGGGGCTGTAAAGGCCGCGATAGACGCATTTACGGCGGAAAACGGCCTTCCAGCGCTTATCTATGTGCGCGTGACGGCGATGGATGAATGCGGCGACGGCGGCATTGACGTGCGCTTCGAGGGCGCGATCGCGCCGGACGTCATCCTCGGGCAGTACAAGGGCGTCGAGGTCGATGTCGGTCATTGTGAGGATTTTGAGGAGGCCGCGCTTCAGGCCGCGGCGAGGAACATCCGCGCCGCCGTGCCCGAGCTTATGATACAGCGCAAGATAGACAGCGCCCTGCTTGAAAAGGAGACGGAGCTTCTTGAAAGCCTTTCGCTCAATACGCTTGCGGACATCCGCGCCATAATCGGCGATCTTAACGGAACGCTCTCCCTCGGCCTTGACGATGCGCAGCTGTGGGAAAAGGCCATGGCCGCGGCGGAAAGCTACATCGGCATGGGGATGCAGGATATCGGCGCGTTCACACAGGCGTTTGACGGCATTCTGGATGTGGACGCGGAAAGCATAGTGCGCGCAGCGGAGAGGCGCGCCTACGCCCGCGGCGGGCTTGCGGCGGAGCAGGTCGCGTCTGAGGTGTTCGCCGCCTACCTCTGCACAGAGGGGAAAAGCCTCGAACAGTGGCGCGAGGAGCAGCGTGACAGTGCCGAGGCACAGTGCCGTGCGGACCTTCTTCTCGGCGCTGTGGCCGACGCGGAGAATATCACGGCCACGCCGGAGGAGCTTGAGCGCGCGGCGTATGACCTTGCTGCGCAGTATCAGATGCCGGTCGAGGCGGTTATATCCGCCGTCGGCGAGGATGCCATTCGCCACCATATCCGCATGACCAAGGCAAACCAGATAATCGTGGACAACGCGAGAAACAAGTAAGTAAAACAAGCTATAAGAGCGCCGCATCTGCGGCGCTCAGCTTGTCAAAAAAGTCCGTGAGACTTTTTTGACCGCGCTTATCCGCCGGGCATTTTGAAAGCGTTCAAAATGCCGCTTCGCCCGAAAGCCTTGACACATCAAGCCTTTCTGCGGCGGTTTATCCGATTTGAGGCGGGCCTTGCCCCCTCAAGCTCCCCCGCTGCTCTGTCTCTTTACTTTGCAGCATGGATTCTTTGACAGTCTGAGCGCCGCATCTGCGGCGCTCTTATGATATTCCCAATATTGAATTCTCAGCCCTTGCCCGCGGCGGCAGGGGCTTTCAGCTTGCCGCGCATAAGCTCATACAGCTTCGCGGCGGCAAGGGTCACGGCCAGACTGACAGCGGCAAGCACCGTCGTGCCCAGCCGCCCCTGCATCGAGGGAACCCCGCGCATGAGCATCCGGCAGGCTTGTATGACCACTTGGTGGATAAGAAACGCCGAGGATGACAGATCGCCCAGCGTGATAAGCAGTCCGCCCGCGAGAAAGCCCGGCAAGCTGTCGCCGCCGCGGGCGAAGATGAACACCAGCAGCATAGCGGCCAGAAGGAAAGCAAGCGTGTACCTGTACCCGTCAAAGCCTGCGGCCGGGATGAGCAGCCACGCCGCCAGCAGCCCCGCGGCGATGACCGCGTGCATCATGAGATGCGGCCGCGCGCCCTCTGCCGCGCCGCGTGTGAGATATACCTGACCCAGTATCGCGCCGAGCATGAAGTCCAGCAGCCTGTAGGCCGGGCATATGTAGGTGAACCATTTTGCAAAATCGTCGCCGACGGGCACGCGCAGCGCGGACAGCAGCGCCGCCGGGATAAGCATCGCGCACGCCGATACGGAGGCATATATGGCAAGGCGTTTTCCGCTCGCGGCGGATATGCGGCGCAGGATGAAGGGCGCGGCAAGGCAGATGAACATGTATGTGGACAGATACCACGCGATGCCGTTGTACGCAAAATAAACGCTGGAGCTTGGGAACAGGCTTTGCAGCAGCAGAATGTTTATCACCAGCCGCAGCACATCCGGCACGGACTGCGGCACGCCGCGCAGCGCCACGGCGCACAGCGTCATTATCACGTGCAGGAGATACAGCTTTTTCACCTTCGACACGGCGAAGCGCACGCTTCCGCGCAGAGTCTCCGGCATGGTGTCGATACGCGGAATGTAGTTTATCGCCATGCAGAAGCCCGACAGCACGATGAATATCGACACACCAAGCGCTCCCATGTATGGCGAGACCCCGCAGTGTGCCAGAAATATTTCAAGAAAAGCCAGTGCCCGAAGGCTTTGCAGCGCCGCTATCTTTTTCATGTGCCCGCTCCTGTATATTGAATATATCTATGTTAACATATTTTTCACATTTTGTCTATGCCGCCTGTGCCGTATACTGCCGCGCGTTAACGCCGGCTTAACATCGCTGCCGAATCCGGTTGACCTTGCGCCTGTAGAATGTTATTATATAGGAAAACAAAAAGTTGAGAGGAACCGCAGCGGATGTTAAACAATGATAATATGATGACGCCGGTCAGCAACGAGTCTGTAGTGCAGCAGGTGATAAACAAGATAACGGACGCCATAATGGCGGGGGAGTTCAAGCCTGGCGACAAGCTGCCAACGGAGATGGAGATGATCTCCCTTTTCAAGGTCAGCCGCAACTCCCTGCGTTCGGCGATACAGACCCTGCGCGCTTACGGCGTGGTCGAGGTGCGCCGCCCGGAGGGCACCTTTGTATGCAGTGATTTCTCCCCGCAGATACTAAATCCCATGCTCTACAGCATCATTCTCCATGAGGAGGAGTCATATAAGGATGTCGTCGGACTGCGCGATATCATAGATATGGGCGTTTCAAAGCTTGTTATCGACAACGGACTCAATGAGGAAGATACGGAAAAGCTGGAGCGGGCGTATGACGTCCTTCTTGAACGCCTTGAGGCGGAGCCTTACGATATTCAGGCTATACTTGACGCCGACCTCGGTTTTCATGAGGCTGTGGCGCAGGCGACGCATAATTCCCTCGCCGTCATGCTCAATGAGTTCCTGCTCAACGTCACAAATCTTTCGCGCTATCGTACCGTCAAGAAGGTCTGCGAGGAAAACGACAGGGAATATCTCGTCAAGGCGCACCGTATGCATCTCGACGCGCTTGAGAAAAAGCCGGGCGCAAGCATAGAAGAAGCTTTGAAATTTGGTCAATATTACTGGAAAGACACTTTGAAATAGTCGAAATTCAACAAAATTTGTGTGAAGTCACTGACAATGCTTGACGTGAGACGCACGCAATGTTATTATGGCCTCGTCAATGTTCAACATTGAACATTGACGAGGCTGATTTTGTTTTTGCAATCGATATTCAGAGAATAAGGAGTGGTCGGCTTGTACGAGGAAAAGATAAGCATGCTTAAAGAGCGTGCAAAGCAGCTTAGGATGACCGCGCTGACGATGATTTATGAGGCGCAGTCCGGCCATCCGGGCGGGGCGTTCTCTGCGGCGGACATAGTCGCGGCGCTGTATTATTCGGAACTGAAAATAGACCCGAAGGACCCGAAGTGGCCGGACAGGGATCGCTTTGTGCTGTCCAAGGGCCATGTCTGCCCCATACTTTATTCCGCACTTGGGCTGCTGGGCTATTTCCCGGAAAAGGAGCTGCACACCCTGCGCAAGGAGGGCTCCATCCTTCAGGGACACCCCGATATGAAGAAATGCCCCGGCGTAGATATCTCCACCGGCTCTCTCGGACAGGGCGTGTCCTGCGCGGCGGGAATGGCGCTTGCCGGGAAGCGGGATAAGAAGGATTACCGCGTTTTCGTCATGGCAGGCGACGGCGAGATGAACGAGGGCATAATCTGGGAAGCGATGATGACGGCGAACAAATATGCCCTGGATAACTTCGTGCTCATCATCTCAAGGGGCTCAAGATCAGACTGCCCGAGTCCACCCTTTACGTAAAGACCTTTGAGGCGCTTGGCGCGAACCCCACCACCATGGCATTCTCCGAGGCGACCACCGCCGTCCAGCAGAAGACCGTTGACGGCCTTGAGATCACCGCATCCGCTATCTACTCCGGCAGCTTCTATCAGATCTGCAAATATCTGTCGCTGACCAAGCATTTTTGCAGCCCCATAACCCTCAACATGTCCGACAGCACATGGAACAGTCTGACCGAAGAGCAGCAGGGCTTCGTCATGGAGGCCGCGAAGCAGGCCCGCGATGAATCCCGCGTGAAGGTCATCGATAATGAGCAGAAGCTGCTTGACGAAATGGCCGCCTCCGGCTGCGAGGTCAACCCGCTTGACGATGTTGCAGAGTTCCAGGAAGCCACCGCATCCGTTGTTGATTGGATCCGCGGCGAGGTCGGCAATGAACTGCTCGACATGGTGCTTGCAAAGCTTGGCCGCGCGTAAGCCTGCCATACTATATTAAATACTGAATCGGATAGGATAGATACGAAAAGACGAGTCTAGCCAGATATAGGAGAAGAAATGTTCAATAAAACGCTCCACAAGATAAACGGCGGCATAGACGCGGTGTATATGACCACAGCTGGCATACTGTTTATCGTTTTGATCGCAGCCTCTTTCGTACAGGTATTCACACGCTATATCATGAATTCATCCCTCGTCGGAACTGAGGAGCTGGCGCGCTACTGCTTCATATGGATGAGCCTTCTCGGCGGCTCCATTGCCGTGGGCAAATGGGCGCACACCTCTATATCCGTGCTGTATGATCTGCTGCCGAATGTACCGCAGAAATTGATGTTCTGTCTGCACAATCTCCTTGTTATTGCGCTGAGCGTCATTTTCATCATGGGCGGGATAGCTATGATGAAGGTATCCTGGGGCCAGTCAACTCCGACCCTGCATCTGGCCAAGCCTCTTATTTACCTTGCGGTCCCCTTGTGCGGCTTTGGCATGATAATGCACGCCATAGAGCACATTCTGGATACCCTTGAGAAAATACGCAGTCATGACGCCCGGAAGCAGACCATAGAAACGGAGGTGGGGGAGATATGAGCGCCGGTGCGATACTTGTTGTAAGTCTACTTGTGCTGATGGCCATCGGGCTTCCGGTGTTCTTCTGCATCTCTCTTTCCTCTGCCGTGATGTTCATGGCAACGGGGCTTCGCTCCATAAACGCGATTGCACAGAAGGCCGTGACGGGCATGGACAGCTTTGTGCTGCTTGCCGTGCCGCTGTTCACGCTGGCGGGTTATATCATGGAATCCGGCGGGCTTTCAAAGCGCCTTGTCGAATGGGTCGAAAAGCTGTTCGGCCGCGTCAACGGTGCGGCGGGCGCGATAACGATAGTGTGCTGCGCGGTTTTTGCGGCGCTGACGGGCTCCGGCCCGGCGACGGTCGCGGCGATCGGCGCTGTCATGTGGCCGTCTCTCATGAAGGCCGGGTATAAGCAGAGCACCGCGGCTGGTATGCTTGCGGCCGGCGGCGCGCTTGGCCCGATAATCCCGCCCAGTGTGGCGATGATAGTCTACGGCAGCACAATGGGCGTGTCCATCCCGGACATGTTCATGGGCGGCGTCATCCCCGGCATCATAATCGCAATACTCTTCTGCATCCTCAACCATTTCATCGCCAAAAAAGAAGGCGTGAAGAAATCCGACGTGCACTATACCGCGAAGGAGGTCCTCACAAGCACTGTGAAGGCCCTGCCAGTCCTGTTCATGCCGGTGATGGTGCTCGGCGGCATTTACGGCGGTATATTCACGCCGACCGAAGCTGCGACTATATGTGTTATTTACTCGTGCCTGCTGTCCATCGCGTATAAGGAGATGAATTTCAAAAAGTTCTGGGAGATCATCAAACGCACCATCGTCTCTTCCGCGACGATAGCCCTTGTCATCGGTATATCCAGTGTGTTCGGACTGGCGCTTGCCACGGCGAATATCCCCAATAAGGTCGCACAGGCGCTTGTTCCTATCCTGCATAACAAGACGATCTATCTCCTTGTCCTCATCGCGTTCCTCGCGCTTGTCGGCACCCTTATGGAGACTCTGGCCGCAATAGTCATCATTGCGCCCATCCTTACGCCCATCGGCATCCAGCTTGGCTGCGACCCGCTGCACCTCGGCGTGCTGTTCTGCATCGTGCTTGTCATCGGGTTTATCACGCCGCCCTTCGGCGTCAACCTGTTCACCGCGGTGTCAACGACGAATACGCCGTATGTCAAGGTCGTGAAGGGCGTTTGGCCGTTCATAATCGTCGGGTTCGCGGCGTTGTTCCTGTTCGCGTTCGTGCCCGAGATCATCACCTTCCTTCCGAGCCTGACATAGTGCAGCCGGTGTAATGAAGGAGGAAAAATAACTATGCAAGATGTTCTGATCCTTAAAAACGCCGTCATATTTGACGGCGTCAATGAGGAGCCGCTTCGCGGCAAAAGCCTTGTTATTGCCGATGGAAAGATAGACGCGATATGCGACGGCGAGGCCGTCTGCACGGGCGATGTGCGCATCATTGATCTTGACGGCGCCTTTGTTTCCCCCGGCTTTATAGACTGCCATATGCACATGCTGCTCGACGAGGTCCCTGCGGATAAAAACCGCACCCTCTCGACCATGTCGGCGGGAGGGGAGCTTTACCCCAATGCCGACAGCGCCGCGGCGTTTCTCGGCGTTGACAACTGCCGCAAGATGCTTGAGGCCGGGTTTACAACCGTCATGGACGGCGGCGGGCGTAATTTCATCGACTGCGCCCTGCGTGAAGCCATCCAGAAGGGCTTTGTGCCCGGGCCGAATTACCTGATATCCGGAAAGCAGCTCACGACGAACAAGGCACATTTTATCGGCTTTTCCATGGAACCTTACGGCCCCTACGGCATGCGCAAGGCCATACGCGACCTCATGTGGTGGAGCGTGGACTTTGTGAAAATGCAGCTCAGTCCTCCCATCCGCATGGTCGGGCGCAACTCCAACGCGACGGACTTCACCGTGGAGGAGATAACGGCTGCCATTGACGAGGCGCATAATTACGGCACGCCCGTCCACGCGCATCTCCGCGGCGCGCAGTCCATCAAGAACTTTCTCTCTGCCGGTGGTGACGTGGTCGTCCACGGCACGGGAATCGACGATGAGGGGATAGAACTGATGCTCAAGCACGGGAAGATAATGCTTCCCACGCTGCTCTCGCCCTCGCCGTCGCCGTCCAAGGAGATGCTTGCCAATAAGACGCAGCCCGTCATAGACCTGCTCGCCAAGACCGCGCAGGTGCATTGGGAAAGCGCGCGCCGCGCCTATAAGGCCGGTGTGACTATGGCCTTTTCCACGGACTGCGGCACGCTTGGCAATCATATCGGCACGAATGCGCTGGAGTTTGAAAACCTCGTCGCGATCGGGATGAGCAATGTGGAAGCGCTTCGCGCGGCGACGTCTGTGGCGGCGCGCGTGACCGGCCGCGAGGATAGGATAGGCCGCATACTTCCCGGCTATCAGGCGGATATAACCGTCCTTGGCAGCAGCCCGCTTGAGAATATCAAGGCCACATCAGATGTCAGAATGACGCTGGTGAACGGCAGAATAATGTATAACAGAGCTTGGGCGAAATAATACCCGTTCTGTATCTAAACATATTACACGGAGGAGAGCAGCATTGAGAGCTGGATATTTTGAAGCAGTAGGCATTGCGGAATTCCGCGATGATATGCCTGAACCTCAGATAGAAAGGCCGGACGACGTGAAGATCCGGATCCGCTGCTGCGGCATATGCGGCTCGGAGATCCATGCTTTTCATGGCAAGCACCCCTTCCGCATCCCGCCCATAGTCTCCGGCCACGAGGTCGCCGGTGACGTGGCTCCTGCGGCGCTGCCTCTCTTCATGAAGCCGTTCATGCGGCATTCGCTGACGCA
>URPU01000052.1 GCA_900549865.1 uncultured Eubacteriales bacterium | reverse complement strand
ATGAGCTGACCATCGTTGTAATAGCGAGGACTTGAAAGTCCTCGCTATTAGCATACATCGTCGGTCATGACTTTTTTCTTTTTTTGTTTTTATTTGTTTGGCGTATATTCATGTAGGTATTGACTTGTCTGCAAGCCCAGCTATGCTGGCCTTGCGGCGCACTTTATGATATCAGGCAGTATCCGTGTGCAAGTATGCTGTCTGCAAACTGCGCATGAAGAAGAACAGCTTTATTTCTTACTGTTCGATCCTGCTGACGCTTTGAAGCCTTAATTTTCAGCAAATATCTTGCAAAACTCGCTCTCGCTGATTTTCATTGCCGTTACAAACGCATCGTAATTTTCCGCGCCGGTGGGGATCTTCAGGCCATGCTTTATAAGGCATACATCATTCCGCGGAGATACGTTCATTTCATATGACACTCCCCTGTTCAGCCGTAAAAGCAAATCGCTTTTCCCCTCCGCCTCGGGGTACAGATAGTAACCCTGCCTTGCGTCAAACCGAAACATATAAGCAAGCAGTTGCAGATAATCCCTGCCGCCGATATTATCAAGCGGCTTATACTTTGCATCCGCAATGATTCTCTTCTCTGAATCTTTACCGATGAAATCAGGATATATCAAGCCGATATTACCGTCAAACAACCGCTGTGCGCCGCTGCCGGCCTTATTCATTGGGTGATAGAAAGCGCCGCGTATCAGCATGTTGATATATTCCTCCCACAGCCACGCGCCGTCAAACAGCAAGCCGTAGATTTGTCTGGAACCTGTGCCGATCCCATGCCTGCGCTGCTGCAAGATCAGCAGGCAGAGCCGTTGGAGCGCAGTATACTCCCGAAAATATGCATGTCTCACCGGATTTTTCTTGTTTTCATCAATGATCTTTTGCCGGTCACACGGTTTATAACTTGGCGTTGCGTTCACAACAGACGCCGCCTCATCCTTTACACGCAGGAGCAGACTGTTCCCATACGGTTTCCTTCTTATAAATTCTATCGTGTGGCGCACGAGCTCAGTGAGGGGTGTATCACGGGAAAACTCACGCTGATTGTATGCAACGTTTCCCACAAACGGGGTGTTCGTCTTAACGTGCCTAGCGACATCAACCGTTCCCTTTACATTCAGGTCATTATATCCGTGGCAGATATAGCTTTTGAATAGCCCTTTCCGCATCGCCGAACGCAAATAATGTGGAAAGAGAAACAGAAGGAAATTGAAGAGTCTGCTGTCCCGGCTGGTGTCGGTCTCAAGATCCACAACATTCGGGATATCCAGTACTCTGTCAAGGAGATAGTGCAGAAAAAAGTCGCTGCCGTCATCGCTGAATCGGGATCCTATCACAAGACGCTCATTGCCGAAGCCGATAAAGCCCATAACATTTCCGGTGCGGTAGCAATCATTTACGCCTTGCAGTATCATCTGATCTCGCGTCAAATCATCAGCCTCCCTAACAAGCTCCGGGAACACAAAAACGCCATCCCGCTCAAGCTGCTCCAGCGTTTTCCCCGCGATTTTGTTTGTCAGTACCGGTATTCCAGAAAAGCTTACCTTCTTTTCCGCACAGTTATCCTTAATTCTGAACATCTCCATCAGCATCGCCCTCATCCGGCTCGATATAGCCATACGCCTTCGCAAACCTGCTCATAATACCGACTTCATCATACATTCCCTGTATGTATTCATGCAGAAGCGGCGAAAGATAGTCCGTCCAAAGCTGATCAAATGTCAGGTATTTCAGCTTGAGGAAATACGACGCGCCGATCTGATAGTTCTCATTCAGATCTTCGACGCCGACTATTTCCCTGTTGAGGGCCGTCATGCGCCTTATGGCTTCATCCTCAAGCGCATCGTTGTCCAAAGAGGCAAGCATTTCGAGCCGGTCATCCGCCTTGATCTCAACAAAGCGGAATCTGCGGCGCATTGCAAAGTCAAAGCTGTCCACGGAACGGTCTATATCGTTCATCGTTCCGATTATGTAGACATTTTCCGGGATATAGAACTTTTCTTCTGGATCGGGATGCAGATTGGCATACTGCGTTGATATCTCACCGGCTTTTCCGCGATACCCCGGGTCGATGGCGAAAAACAACTCTCCAAATATTTTTGATATCTCTCCGCGATTTATCTCGTCTATTATGAAGATGTAATTTTTCAGCTTCTCCGGCCGCGTGATCGGCTTCGCAACGGCGCGCTTTTTGTTCTTGATTGCACCATAAATCGCAAAATCATATGAGTACGCCTGCGTTGCAAAGGTCTTTCCGAAGAAAGCCGTAACATCCTTGATCTTCGTGAATTTCACGTCCGCCTCAAGCATTGAACGGACTTCCTCTATATTGAGGGAGAGTCTGTTTATGGATGCATTGCCGGGAATAGCGATGTTGATATGCCTGTCATCCACACTTGTGATCGTGAATTCATTGCCAGTAATGGTTTTAAACGTATCCGTTCCAAGCTCAATGTCCGAGAAAAACTCATTCAACGCATCCTGCGCGGACATTTCTTTCTGAATGGCCTCCACAGGCTTCATGGAATCCTCGTAATTTTTCCTTGCACGCACTATAAACTTTTTGAAGACGCCGTCGCGGAGTTCAAAGCCCATTGTGCCGTCTGCACCCAAATTAAGTCTTAGCCCTTCCACAAAGTCGGAATAATCATAACTTGGGTGGAACTGAACAAACTCCACCTGTTTTTTCTGCTCATCCGTAAGGAGCCTGTATTCGTCGAAGTAGCCGTTACTGATAATATCCGCGGCAACTTCTCTGGCAAGGTATGACTTTCCGGTGCCCGGAGCACCGCGGAATATCAGATTTTTGGATTCGAGCAGCATGGCGGAGAAGGGGTTTCTGTATCCGTTGAACTGCTGCGCAGGCTCTCCCTGCGCAACGGCCCCGGCTTCATCCGTCCCGGTTTCCTTTTCGTCCTTATCGCGGTATGTAAGAATAAATTTATCTCCCGGACTGCCGAAGCGCCGCAGACATTCCCTGACAAATATAATTGTGGAGAAGATATTCCAACTGTAAAACACAAACAGCCGACCATCATCGTAGCTGTAAGTCAAATATTCCAACGAGTTTCTATGCTTTTTGTATTCAGCCACGCTGGAATAAATACCGCAAATCAATTCACCCGGCGACTTATACCGATTGACTGGAAAGCTTTCTTTTTCCTCAACAGACAGACCTGCAAGCTGTTTTTCAAAAACCTGACATGCCAGCCGCGGAAGCGTCTGGTTCGAGTTCCTTCGCTCGCCCTTTCTATACGCACGTGTGACCTCTTTACCGTCGGCACGCTGAAATATCGCGCCCAGCGGCCTGTAGTTATCACCGAGACCCAAATCATCCATGTCAAAACGCTGATCAGTGGAATCAACGCTGTCAGCCGTAATAGTGAGTTTAAATATCTTCTGCTCGTTTTCTACGGGAGTATCCATAATGCGCCTCCGATATCTATTTTTTGTTTTTATTATAGCATATTTTGGTCTTGAAACAATATAAAATAGCAAATCCGTTGACACGCGCAATACATCACTATCGCCGCGGGCAAATAATGCCCGCGGCGAATTTTTATCTTGGATGCATTTGAGGAACAGACCGGGTTTGGGCCGCGCATCGGCTTTCGCATATGTCCGGCGCGTGATGGTTCCGGCCTCTCACAGTCCGGCTCTGCGCATATGGCTGCGGTAGACAAGGCAGCTCATGAGCAGCGCGCTGCACCGGGCGTCGTCGGAAAAGTCGATAAACGTCATGTCCTGTATCTTATTGAGCCTGTATTTCAGTGTGCTGCGGTCTATAAACAGCGCGGAGGCGGTGTCGGTCATGCTTCTGCCGTTGGTGAGATAGACCTCAAGCGTGCGCAGATACTCGGAACTGTTCTCCGCGTCGTATTTATGCAGCGCCAGCAGCTCACTGAGGATAAGACTGCCCTGCGGGTCGTTGCGGGCGGCCGTTTCCGCCATAAGCTCCGGAAGCAGAAGCTCCGTGCGGAAAAGCCTTTGCCCGCGGCCAAGCGCCGCGCCGAGGCAGTTGACAGCCCGCGCCTGCTTTATATACGTCTCCCTTTCCGTGATGTCCGAAAACACCATGGAACAGCCGCAGCTGAGGGAATACTTCTCGCAGAAGGCGTTGAGATGCTCCCATTTTTTCTGCACGGCTTCCGGGGCCGACACGTCGAAATTGCACAGTATCGCAAGGAATTCATTTTTCCTGACTATCCTGTAGGAATCGGGCCGGTCGGCGCCGAAGCGGTCATATGCCGCCTTGAGCGAGACGGCGGGGTTTCTCTCATCCGCCTGAAAATTCAGCGCGATATACGGGGCGGAGACAAGCGCGTGGCGCTTATACGACGGAAGCAGCGCCGACACGAGAGCGGCAATGTCCGGGTCCGTGTCAAACAGCAAGTGCGACAAGACGTCGGAGGAGCCGGCGTCCTCGGGCTTGAGCGACAGGTCGCCCGTATAGACGTAGCGGCAGAAGTTCTCCATCTGGAGGAGCAGCGCGGCGACGTCACCGTCCCGCTCCTGCGAGGGATAGAGGACTATGCCGACGGCGACGGGAATGCCGTCCCAGCTTATCAGCTTCGCCGTGGAAATATAGCCGTCCACAGCGCCGGTTTTCATACGGCGGTCGTAGATATCCGCGAAAAGCTGCTGGATCATCTGCTTTTTCGCGGCGCGGTAGCCGCCGGGCGTCACAGCGCCGGGAAGCTCACTGCGTCCGGACAGGCCGCAGCCGCCGAAGTCTATAAGCTCAACAAAGAGGCCCGAAAACTCGCTGAGCCTGACGCATAACTTCTGCGCGCTTTCATAATTGTGCAGCTCGTCCAGAAGGACGGCGCACAGCCCTTTCTTAAAATCCACACTCATACGGCCCCACCTCCCATCCGGTCAAAGGTCTCTATGAGCATGAGCTGCTGCTGGAAGGAAAACGCGGCCGCCCTGTCGGTAAGGTCGAGCCGGCACAGCTCGTTTATCTTCTCGATGCGGTTGAGCACGGTGTTTTTATGCACCTTGAGCTTTGCCGCCGTCGCGGAAAGGCGGCCGCCGGAGCCTGCGTACACCTTCGCCGTTTCGCAGTATACCGGGTCGAGCGAAAGCAGCTTCGCCGTCTCGGGCTGGATGCAGCTTTCGAGCGGAAAGCGCTCAAGCGTGCGCATACAGATAAGGTCCTGATAAACATCCGTGAACCTGATAACGGGCTTTTCCGCAGCCCCGACGGAAAGCGCCTCCATAGTCTGCGCACAGTGTGCGCTTATGCGGCTGCTGCTGAAAAACACATCCGATATGGCCCCGTAGAGATTATAGCGGGCCGCGATATCATGGAGCGTGGCTTCAAACTCACGCTGTCCGACCGCGGTGCAGTCATACTTGATAAGATACAGATACAGATCCTGATACGTCGTGCCCGTTACGGAATCGCAGCCGCGGCAGATAAGATCCTGCACATATTTCAGCGTTGCGAGAGAGGCGTTATAGGCCGAAAGCGCCACTAAAACATACGGCGGCTTATACTGCGCCGCGAAGGCCTCCTCCTCCAGCTTCGACGCGGTGTCCGGGCGGAGAAAGTAACTGATGTCCAGGACCATGGACGCCGTATCGGCGAGGCGGTTCTTCTGCTCATTCCGCGCAAGGGTCTCTATCGCGCTTATCATTATATCGTTGAATTCAATAACGTCCTCCGGCACAGCGTCAAGGATCATCGTCCCCATATAGCCGATGAGCGAACCGTTCAGCTTCACCGGCCCGCAGGCCTGATGGTAAACCGCGCAGTTTCCGCTGTCAAAGATAGCGGAACGGCCGAGGGCGTTCATCTGCTCCTGATATATAAGATAATTCCCGCCGTCTATCTTCTCCTGACTTGCGCAGCCGTTGGACGCGAAGCTCTCCCACGCGTCAAAGTAAAACGGCCGGCACGGCAGCGCATTGGCGACAAGCCTGAACGAAGTGTCGAAATAATTGAGCGGGAGCTGAAACAGCTCAAACACCCTTGCAAACATATCCTGCACCGTCGCGTGCTCAAAAACCATGCCCAGAACCGTTTCACGCAGAAGGTCGTTATCCAGATGCCGCAAGATATCCCCTCCTTCAAACCCGATATTTAACCGAAATTTATCTCTCTATATTAAGATTTTATCACAGCGCAAAAGGCTTGTCAAAAAATCCACGTAAACATTTCAGGGAAAAGGCCGCAGCGTTTACCGCATTTGTCACAATAACCAAGTTTTCAAAACCCGTCTGAACTCAAGGGAAATTTGCCGATTGTGAATTTTGAAGCAAATTTTGTGATGATATCTCCACAAAACGCATATTGCTTTTGCTTTCACAATGCCCTATGATAAAAATGCGAAAAGGGAAAGCTTTTCCCGAACGGGGAAACTTAAAAAGTTCGTTCTTCTGATCCGGACAGTTTGAACGATTTTGAAGTTTTGACGATTTTCAACCACAAAGGAGGAAAACCTAATATGAACGGATTTGTCGTCCATCAGGAAATAACCGATTGGAAAAACAAGAAGATCAACTATTCAAAGCTCTGGGAGCCGGTAAAGATAAACGGCATGACTCTCAGAAACCGCATCGTCATGTCCCCCATGGGCACGTACACGCCCATGCAGGACGGGACCGAGAGTGAAGAAGGAATGCGCTATTACGAGGAGCGCGCCAAGGGCGGCGCGGGCATGATAATGACCGGCGCGATATTCGTATCCGAGGCACTGTGCCAGGGTTCCCCCTCTGTCGCCGTGTGGGATATACACGCCATTCCCAAGACGACCGTCATGGTGGAGCGCGTGCACCGCTGGGGCGCGAAGTTCTGCCTCCAGCTCAGCCCGGGCACGGGAAGAAACGCAGTTCTCGGCCGCGGCGCGGACGAGGCGCTCGTCTCCGCCTCCGAAAATCCCGCATACTATGACCCCAACATCCTTTGCCGCGAGATGTCAAAGGAAGAGATAAAGAAGTGCATCGAAAACTACAAGGTCGCGGCGGACTTCGCCCTCAAGTGCGGCTTTGACGCGATCGAAATACACGCGCACAACGCATACCTCATCGAGCAGTTCCTCTCCCCGAAGTGGAACCGCAGGACCGACGAGTACGGCGGATGTGTGGAGAACCGCTGCCGCTTTGCAGTCGAGATAATTCAGGCCGTGCGCGAGATCGTCGGCCCCAGCTTCCCGATATTCTTCAGAATTTCTCTCGACCACCAGAATCCGGGCGCGTTCGACCTGACCAACTGCATGGACGTTCTCTCCATCCTTGAGGCCGCGGGCGTTGACGTGTTCGACACCGACGCGGGTTCCTACGAGGCAAACGACTTCATATTCACCACGAAGTACGTCGGCGACAACGTGTTTGAGCATGTTTCCAAAGCCGCACGCCCCTACATAACCAAGCCCATGATAAACTCCGGCGCGCTGACTATCGAGTCCGCCGTCAGGCAGCTTGAGGAGGGCACGCTCGACCTCGTCCAGTTCGGCCGTCAGTGCATCGCCGACCCGCAGTGGCCCAACAAGATCCGCGAAGGCCGCCGCGAGGATATCCGCCCGTGCATCCTCTGCACCGAGGAGTGCATCGGCCGCATATTCGGCCGCAGCACGCAGGTCTCCTGCGCGGTAAACCCCAACACCGGCTTTGAGACCCATATGGAAGTCACCCCCGTAAGCAAGCCCACCCATGTCGTCGTCATCGGCGCTGGCCCCGGCGGCCTTGAGGCCGCACGCTGCGCGGCGGAGCGCGGCTGTCAGGTCGATCTTTACGACAAGGGCGATGTGTTCGGCGGCACGTTCAGGACCATTTCCACCGGCGACTTCAAGCACCGTATGCGTGAGCTTATCGATTGGTATCAGGTGCAGCTTGAAAAGCTGGGCGTGCGCGTGCACATGAACTGCGAGATAAGCGCAGACGACAAGGTGCTGCTTGAGGCAGACCGCATCGTCGTCGCCACCGGCTCTCAGCCGGTAGTTCCGCCCATCCCCGGCATCTACAATCCCAAGGTCATTGAGGTATACGACGTGCATAAGCGTCAGGCCCTGCCCGAGGGCAAGAACGTCGTCATCTGCGGCGGCGGCCTGTCCGCTATCGACACCGCGTTTGAGTACGCCCCCCTCGGCGACCGCAGCTTCACCATCATTGAAATGCGTGATAAGATAGGCGCGGATGTCAACGCACTCAACGCCTACAGCATTGTCCGCCTCATCCCCGAGTACGGCATAAAGACGCTTGTGAACTCCAAGGTCGTGGGCATCAACGACACCGGCGTTGAGATAGAAAAGCTCGACGGCACGCGCGAGACAGTCCCCGCGGACGTCATCGTCGCCGCGTTCGGCAGAAAGCCCAACATGGAGCTTGCCGACACGATACGCTACAAGTACCCCACCAAGACCACTGTCGTCGGCGACTGCGCAAAGCCCGGCAAGTGCGGCAACGCGATAAGAGAAGGCTACTACGCCGCAATGGAAATTATATAAAGGAGCAGCCATGGAAAACAAGAAATTCTTCGGCTATAAGGCCGCAATAGGCGCATTTCTCGTTATCTTCTGCAATCTGGGCGCGGCGTCCACACTGGGCGTATTCCTGCCCTCCATGTCGGAATACACCGGTTGGTCCGTCGCCGTGCTGGGCTATAACGGCACGTTCAACACGATAGGCAATGTTTTGCTGAGCCTTATCTGCGTGAAGGCGCTGAGCAAGCTGGGGCCGAAAAAGCTGATGTTCATCTCCATCATCGGCATCTTCCTCAACTTCCAGTTCTACACCTTCGCAACTGACGGCCAGAACGTCACAAGCCTTGTGTTCATCTATCTCGCTGGCCTGATGGCTTCGTTCGCCATAGTTTTCGGCACGCACGCCGTGTGCACCTACGTTATTTCCCAGTGGTTCGTCGGCGAAAAGCGCGGCAAGGTGATAAGCACTGTCCTTTCCGGCGCAAGCTTCGGCGCGGCGGCATGGGTGTTCGTCGCAGGACAGATGTTCCGCGTGATGAACTACAAAATGTGCTATCAGATACTTTCATGGGTGCTGCTCGTTGTCGGCCTGCTCTCCGTCATCTTCCTCATCCGTGACCCGGAGAAGATGGGACAGAAGCCCATGGGCACCGAGGTCACCGATGAGGTCGATCCCACGCTGCTTCCCGGCGTCACCCGCGCCGAGGCAATAAAGTCCCCGTCCTTCTGGTTCTTTGCCATCGCCCTGCTTCTGGGCGGCTGCGAAGGCTCGGCATGGCTGGTCTACTCCCCAACGTGGTGGACGATGAACGGCCTCACCCCCACGGAGGCCTCCAACTGGAACGCTATATACACCGTTCTCGCGGGCTTCGTGATGCTCGGCGTCGGCAGCGCTTTCTCCAAGGTCGGCCCGACTGTATTCTCCGTCATCGTATGCATTGCGTTCTCGCTGTGCATGGTATTCCTCATCATCTTCGGCATCACCCCGACGACAGTCATTCTCATCCTGACGGTCATCTGCGGTGCGCTTGCATACCCGCTCAGCGCGAGCATCCCCAGCATCGTCGGCCAGGCCGTTTTCGGCCCGAAGGAGTTCGGCGCGATATCCGCCACGCTGATGACCGGCGTGTATCTCGGCCAGGCGCTTTACGCCCCCGTAATGAGTGCGTGCCTTGCCACCGAGGGCGGCTTCACGACCGGCTGGAAGGTGCTGTGCGCCACCGGCATCGCCACGATGGTCTTCCTCATCCTCAGCATAAAGACTTCCCCCATAAACAAAAAGGCCAAAGCGTAAGAGCAAAACTACACCAAAAACCAAAACCAAAATTCAGGAGGAAATAATATGTTTGATTTCAAAGGCAGAGTCGCAGTCGTCACCGGCGCTTCCGCCGGACTGGGCGCACACTACGCAGAAGTGTTTGCACGCGAGGGCGCGAATGTTGCAATCTGCGCGCGCAGGCTTGCAAAGCTTGAACAGGTCAAGGAAAAGGTCGAATCCTACGGCGTGGAGTGCCTCGCCGTTGAGTGCGACGTCACCGACGCTGATTCCGTCAAGAACTTCGTCAAGGCAACCTACGAAAAGTTCGGCAAGGTCGATATCCTCGTCACCAACGCAGGCGGCGGAAACTGCGCCCCGCTGACCGAGATCACCGACGAAGCCTTCTTCAAGACCATCGATCTCGACCTCATCGCAACTGTGCGCTGCGTGAAGGAATTCGGCCGTGAGATGATCAAGGCCGGTTACGGCAGAATAATCACCATCGGCTCCAGCCTCGCATGCGGCGGTTCGATGGATATGGCGATAAGCGACTACGGCACGGCCAAGGGCGGCGTTGTGAACTTCACCCGCTGCGCGGCCGCGGAGTGGGCAAAGACCGGCGTGACCGTCAACTGCATGTGCCCTGGCTTCCTCCAGTCCGAAGTCAACACCGCCGAGGCAATGGAGGCCATGGCCCCGATGATCGCAATGCGCTGCCCGACCGGCAAGGCGCAAGATCCCAGTGAGCTTGACAGTACGCTTCTCTACCTCTCCGCAGAGGAATCCAAGTCCGTTATCGGCGCGATCATACACGTTGACGGCGGCTGGTACTGCATCTGACGCGAACTGATCTCTCTGAAATTCAATGAGTGCGTGCCTTGCCACCGAGGGCGGCTTCACGACCGGCTGGAAGGTGCTGTGCGCCACCGGCATCGCCACGATGGTCTTCCTCATCCTCAGCATAAAGACTTCCCCCATAAACAAAAAGGCCAAAGCGTAAGAGCAAAACTACACCAAAAACCAAAACAAAAATTCAGGAGGATCAACTAATGAAGAGTGTCATTGTAGACAAAGTTAAATCATTTAAAAACATTGAAACCGAAATTCCTCCCCTTGAGGAAGGAAAGGCTCTTATTAAAGTAAGCTATACCGGCATCTGCGGCAGCGACAACATCATGTATTCTCTTGAGGGCACCGTTGGCAGCGTAATAGGCCATGAGTTCAGCGGCATCGTCGAAGATCCCGGCACGACCGGCTTCAAGAAGGGCGACAGAGTTGTTGCACCGGAGACTAATCCCTGCGGTAAATGCGAGTACTGCCTCAGCGGCAGAGACTATCTCTGCCCCTCTCTCCTTTCTGACAGCCCCGGTATCAGCCGCCCCGGCGCATACGGCGATTATATTCAGGTGCGCGGCGACCTGCTCATCAAGGTTCCCGACGATTATGACCTGAAACTCGGCGCTATAATCGAGCCTATTGCGATCTCTCTTCATGCAATAGATCAGATGCATCTGCCCAAGAACAAGAAAGTTCTTATTTGGGGCAACGGCCCTGTCGGCGGCTATGCGGCTTTCGTTGCGAAGAGGAAGCTCGGCTGTGAAGTCATCATGGTCGGAAGAGGTCAGGGACGTGTCAATTTCTGCAACAAGCTCCCGTTCGTTGACGTTTGCCTGAGCATGAAGGATCCTGATTTTGACGCAAAGCTCGAAGAGCTTGCACCCGGCGGATTTGAATATGCTCTTGACTGCGTCCTCGCAAAGGGCGGCATGGATCAGGTCCTCACCAAGCTCAAGGGCGGTGCGTCGCTCTCCCTGGTTGGTGCGCACTCTCCCACGCTTGACTACAACACCGGTTTTCTGCTCTCCAAGGGCACTGTGATGTACGCCGCAAACTTCTTTACTCTGGCAGAGTTTAAGGAAGCATATCAGTTCACGCTGGATTATCCTGAGGAGCTTGGTATGACTATCACGAGCAGCGTAAAGCTGGATGCCGACGAGCTTTTGAAGATGTTTGACAAGCTTTTCAACAGCAAAAACAATACCGAATACAAGGTCGTTATTGACCACAGCCTCTAATCAACAATTTTCATCAAAAAAGAGAACTTTAATGGATCTCAAGCTCAAAGATAAGGTCGTACTTATCATTGCCGCCACGGGCGACTCCGGCACTGCCACGGCAAAGGCATTCGCAAACGAGGGCTGCACGCTTGCAGTCACCTCCACCAGTCAGGCAAAGCTCGACGCGCTCATCCCCCAGCTCAAGGGCGGCCTCGCGGTGGATCGCAAGTAAGCCGGATGCACAGCGCAAAGGAGCATAACAATTGAATAAACGGCCCGCCGGCTGTGCAAACGCGCATGACCGGCGGGCTGTGCTTCTATTCTGTGTTTTATCTATACTGCTCTGCCATATATAAGCTGGCGCGGGACTGGATATTCTTCACCGTCTCTTCAATGCTCTTGTCGCCGGCAAGGTACATGCGTCCGTTTTCCGTGATGATGTCGAGTATCTGCCTGTCGGCGCAGCGCTGCGCGCCGGACACGGCGGAGACGAGGTCAAAAAGCTGGCGGCTCTCCGCCTGATCCAGCACGCCCTCTGTGCGCCGCGTGAACGCCTGACGTATCACCGGCAGAAAGTCAATGCCGCTCTGGCACTCCATGGACAGGCGCGACCTTATATAGGCCCACGCCCCGTCTATGTTCCGGCTGTTGGCTGGAATGGCCATGCTGCCGTTATCCGCGCAGGTGAAATAGCTCAGGCCGCGTCCGCCGGTGGGGAAGCCGACGAAGGTAAAGGGCTGGCCGAAGTTGAGGCCTATGTACTTTATCCGCACCGGGTCGGATACCCGCTCCAGCGTGAGCACGACCTGAGAAATGTCCAGCGGCTCAGCATCGCTGCCCTCCGGCATGGCGGCGCACATATCGCCGCACCAGCCCAGCAGCTCCGCAAAGGCGGCAGAATCAAAGCTGCATGTGCCGTTCAGGCGGTCCATGTATTCCACCGTTCCCACCTGTGCCGCCCAGCCGAGCAGATTCTCCTTATCCATGAAGTTCTGGAACACAGCCTCATAGCTGGCGCTGGAATCCACTATCTGCCGGTAATCCTGCGGCGTCAGGTTCTCCCTGCCCGCCACGTCGGCCGTTCTGGCGGCCAGTGTCCTTATTTCCACGCCCTCCCACAGCTCATGCAGACGCTCCCCGTCGCTGAGCGTTTCCAGAATGTTGGGGATGAAGCTCTCCCGGCCGAGGTCTCTGTCTATGTACGGATACAGGTCAAGAAAGGCGTCGGAGCTGACATCCAGCAGATTATTGTGGATGACCATGTCTATCTTCCCGCCGGAGATGATATCCGCGATGAGGCGCGGGGCCTCTTCCCGGCCGTACTCAATTATCCGGTATTCATACTGCGTCTGCCGGTCATTCAATTCCGCCGCTATGCCGCCCACATTGGAATTTTCCATGTCAAGGGCGGCTATATTTACAACGCTTCTTTCCGTTTTGGGGCGCGTGACCATCGCGGTCGAGAGTAGGAAGTCCTCCCCAACGGTGCACACGAATGCGCTTTCCCCCAGACGGCATGCAGACTCCGCCCCCTCCGGGAAGGCCGTGTAGTCCCATTGGTACAGCTCCCTCACAGCGCCAGACGCAACGTCGCACGCCGCAAAGCGGCTGTTTGAGGATATGATATATTCCCCGTCCAGCCCCTGACACATGGTCATGTTCCCGGCACTCACGCACGGCTCATCCCCCGGATCTTCAAAGGCCAATTCTTTGAGCGTCTGGGGGCCGTCCAGCAGATAGTACCGGTTCCCGGCCCGCTCCCACAGCGATATCACAACGCCCTGTGCGGTGAGCGCGATGGAGTTCATTGTGCAGTCCGGTTTCTTGACAATGGCAATATCATCGCTTCCCCACTCGAATGAGGCGACATAGTCTGCGCCCAGCACGTATATGCGCCCGGCGGCGTCCACCGCGAGGCCATAGCAGCTATCCTCCGGCCAGCCGTTTATCTCCATTCTGTCCAGCGTTTCCCCCGCAGGCGAGAGCTTCGTCACCGCGAGGCGCCCCTGATAAGCGTCATTCGTCCGCAGCTCATCCTTGTGCATATAGACCGGGGCGTGCTCCCCGGTCAGCAGGTAGAAGCAGCCGTCGCCGCCCGCGGCAATGCCCTTAAACGACTCATTGTACGGGGAAGCCGTATCCAGCGCCAGCATTTTCGTCTCCCCAAAGGCGGCAGTTCCGTCGGAGGAAAGCGTAATATCCACCATGCCCAGCACCGGCGTTCCGTCGCTGTAACCGGCAATGAGCAGGCGGTTTCCTATCCGCGCCGCGCGGCGCACCGTGCACCCGGCGGGAAACGGATATACGCGCTGTGACAGCAGCACCGGCACGCCCTCACCCTCCCCCGCCGCGGCCTGTTCGCCGGGCGTGTGGGCGTTCGCTTCCGCTGACGGAACGGCTCGGGCTGGTTCCTCTCTCCCACAGGCGGCGAGGGCGAAGAGCATGCACAGTGTCAGAAGCATGGCGGTCACTTTTTTCATACGGCACCCCACATTTTATAAAACCATAATACGATATATAATAGTAGACGCGGAAAATGTATTTTCGTTCCGCAAAATAAGCTTTGCCGGCCCTTTGGTGCTATTTAACATATATTATCCGCTGTGTTTAAATTTCGCCGCTTGTTTTGAAGAATCCGAACATGGAGCTGGACTAAGGCGGGAAGGCCAGGTGTATCATTATCGTTTCGCGGCAGAATTTGCATTGCAAATTATGCGTCCATGTGATAGCATACAAAGCTGTGCGCACAGTGATGCGGCCTTTGGGATGTCACAGACGCTGTGCGGCGCGATCTCACATGACGGAGGAGAATAATGAAAAAGAATCTCTCGGCGAAAGAGTACGTCTATGTCGCCAGTATGCTGTTCGGTATGTTTTTCGGTGCGGGGAACCTTATATTTCCCGTGCACATGGGTCAGCTTGCGGGGCGCAGCATCCTGCCCGCAGTCGCCGGGTTCATCGTCACGGGCGTAGGGCTGCCGCTTATGGGCGTCGCCGCGCTCGGCGTCAGCCGGTGCAGCGGGCTTTATGAGCTGTCCTGCCGCGTCAGCCGCCCGTATGCCATGTTCTTCACCTGTCTGCTTTACCTGTCCATCGGCCCGTTTTTCTGCATTCCGCGCTGTGCGACGGTGTCTTTCTCGGTTGGGCTGGAGAATATACTCCCCGCCGGTCACATGAAGCTGTATCTGGCGCTGTTCTCGGCGGCGTTTTTCGCGGCGATGCTGTACTTCTCCCTCAGGCCGGGGAAGATACTCGTCTACGTCGGTAAGGTGCTGAACCCCGTGTTTCTGGCATTTCTTGCCGTGCTCGTCGTCGTCGCGCTGCTGTCGCCGTCCGCCGCTGTTTCCAGCGTTGAGCCGAGCGGCGATTACGCCTCCCAGCCGTTTTTCACGGGGCTGCTTGAGGGCTACAACACCATGGACGCGCTTGCGTCGCTCGCGTTCGGCATCGTCGTCATTCAGGTCATACGTGAGCTCGGCGTGGAGCAGGCGGACGATGTGTCCTCGTGCACGGTGCGCGCGGGCGTGTTCAGCTGTCTGCTGATGGCGGTCATTTATCTTGCCGTGACCGTGGTGGGCGCGCAGAGCCGCGGAATATTTGAAACCAGCGCCAACGGCGGCATCGCTCTGGCGCAGATAGCGCAGCACTACCTCGGCGGCTTCGGGCTTCTGGTTCTCGCGGCGACGGTCACTCTCGCGTGTTTAAAAACCGCCGTCGGCCTGACGACGAGCTGCGCCGAGACCTTTGTCCGCCTCTTCCCCAAGGCCATGGGCTACCGCGGCTGGGCGATTCTGTTCACCGCCGTCTCGTTCCTCTTTGCCAACGTCGGGCTGAGCGCGATAATCGAATACGCCGTGCCCGTGCTGATGCTTCTGTGCCCGCTTGCGGTCGTGCTCATCACGCTGACGCTCGTCGGCCGCTTCTTCGGCGATGACCGCCGCGTCTACCGCTGGGCGATAGGCTTCACGCTGCCCGGCGCGTTGTGCGGCGCTCTCGCCGCGCTGCCGGAGGGACTGATATCCGCGCTGCACCTCGGCGGGTTCAACCTCGCCGTGAACACTTACATTCCGCTGGCGCGGCTCGGCCTCGGCTGGGTATGTCCGGCGCTTGCCGGGTTCGCCGTCGGCCTCGTGCTGCACTTTGCAGGCAAGCGAGCTGCGGATGCGTAAATAAAATATATTGCATAGAACAGCCCGTCCAGATGGACGGGCTGGAGACTGTCGAAAAAGTGGCCTCGCCACTTTTTCGAGAA
>URPU01000051.1 GCA_900549865.1 uncultured Eubacteriales bacterium | reverse complement strand
AACGCAGCGAAGCTTTCTCGAAAAAGTGGCAAGGCCACTTTTTCGACAGTCTCAACCCGGCGCGGACGAAAGTCCGCGCCGGGTCTTCATTATCGGTTCGTATTATCACTGCAATTATATACTCACAAGAAAAATCGAATCGTCGTTCTCCACCCAGTCGCTCACCATGACGGTTCGGTATTCCGCCGCCGACACGCGGATAACGACGCGCTCTATCCCCGCGTTTATTATCTGCCTTTTGCACATTGAGCAGCTCATCGCGTCACCCAGCAGCTCACCCGTCGCGGCGTCCCGGCCGACGAGATACAGCGTCGCGCCTATCATATCCCGGCGCGAGGCGGAGATTATCGCGTTCGCCTCCGCATGGACGCTGCGGCACAGCTCGTACCGCTCCCCGGAGGGGATGTTCAGCGTCTCTCGCGTGCACATGCCGAGGTCGGAGCAGTTGCGCCGCCCGCGCGGCGCGCCGTTGTAGCCGGTGGAGATTATCTCGTCGCTGCGCACGATTATCGCGCCATACTTGCGGCGCAGACAGGTCGAGCGTTCAAGTACGGCGTCTGCAATGTCAAGATAGTAGTTCTGCTTGCTTGTGCGGCTGTCCATGGCGTGGCCTCCTGCTTTTTTTCTCAATTATAGCCCACGTTGCACGCAAAGGCAAGCCCGAAAGGCAGGTATGCCGGGGCGGCCCATATCAGAAGCCGCCCCGGCGGGGATTCAGTTCAGTCCGACGGCGTACTTGCTGCCGTTCTGCACGGCCTTGACTATCTTGCCGCAGATGTTCGCGTCGCCGACCTTCCACACGCTCGGATGCCCCGCGGCGCGCAGGGCGTTATAGAGGTCGTCGTTCGGCTTGACGCCCGCGGAGAGGATGACCATGCCCGCGTCGAGCGTCTGCTGTGCGCGTGGAACGATTTCCGCTGCGATTATTATATGAAGGAGTATAACTTCATGCGTCATACTCTCTCCTACACGGGTGATAACAACCTCGCCGATGCCATCCTCGCGGTCGAGCAGGAGAAGTACAAATGCCACATCCGGCAGGAGCTTTACGACGGACCCTGAGGCGATGGAGCTTATAATGTCCGGCATAAACTACATGATATACGGCAACATCGGGCTTTTGAAGGAGAATTACGGAAGTCTCCGCTCGTCCATCACCAAGGTCAGCGCTTACTACCAGCTCGCGTGGGATATGATGCAGAGCTGGATGCCGCAGATCGTGCGCAACAGCATGGAGCACGAGCCCGTGCGCGCCATCGACACCGCCGCCCTGCCCTTCGCCGGGCGGTGACGCGCCGGGGTATTCCCGCGCAAGCTTGTCGAAAAGACCTCGCAGAGTTTCGCGCCCGCAGGGGGCAGGCTCTAAAATATTGATGTGGATTTTTCTGAATATCTGTGATACAATCAGCGCATGAACAGACGTAATTATCAAAAAGAGCTGGACAGGATCATCCAGAAGCGCGGGAAGCGGCTTCCGCGCGTACTTTTGCACAGCTGCTGCGGGCCATGCTCCAGCGCTGTGCTTGAATATCTCACGCAGTATTTCGACGTGACGCTGCTGTGGTACAACCCCAACATCTACCCGCGTGAGGAGTTCGAGCGGCGCTTCAAAACGCAGGTTGAGCTTATCGAAAAAATGGGTCTGGCCGAGAAGGTCAGCGTGCTGGCGGAGCCTTGGAAAAGCGAGGACTACTACGCGCGCATAAAGGGGCTGGAGGACGAGCCGGAGGGCGGCCGCCGCTGTGAGGTGTGCTTCCGTCTGCGGCTGATAGAGGCCGCGCGCCTTGCCAAGCACTACGGCTTCGACTATTTCTGCACCACGCTCACGCTCTCCCGCCATAAGGACGCGGACCTTATAAACCGCTTGGGCGAGGAGATAGGCCGCGCTGCCGGGGTGAGCTGGCTCCCGTCGGACTTCAAAAAGCGCGACGGGGAGAACCGCTCTGTCGAGCTGAGCGAGAAATACGGCATCTACAGGCAGCTTTACTGCGGGTGTAAATTCTCCCTGCGCCGCCGTCAGGCCGTCGCGGATGAGCGGGCGGAAGCGGAAAAGGAGGACGCGCATGAACAATAAGACCCGGCTTCTCTGCGTCTCCGCCGTCGTGGGCGCGGCCTACGCTGTGCTGACGGTGGCGCTGGCCCCGATAAGCTACGGGGCGCTGCAATTCCGTCTTTCTGAGGCGCTCTGCATCCTGCCCTACTTCATCCCCGGCACGGCATGGGGCCTTGCGGCCGGCTGCTGCATCGCAAACCTCATGACGGGGAATATATTCGACATCATCTTCGGCTCTCTTGCCACGCTGCTCGCCGCGTTCTGCACGGCGCGCATAGGCCGCCGCGGGCATACGGCGCTTTCCGCCCTCTGCGCGTGCCTGATGCCCGTGCTCTTCAACGCCGTCGTCGTGGGCGCCGTCATCACGCAGGCGTATAACGGCATGGATATCTTCTCCCACCTCGGCGTGTTCGCGCTCAACGCCGCGCAGGTCGGCCTCGGCGAGGCCGGCGTGATGCTGCTGGTGGGCTACCCGCTGACGCGTCTGCTGCCGGAAAAGGCGTTCTTCCGGGAGCTCATTGAAAAATGCAAATAAAAATAGTTGATGAATTGAGACTGTAAATATACATGCTTGAAAGGAGCTGTCCTAATGAAAGTCAGGAAAGCCATTATCCCCGCCGCAGGGCTGGGCACGCGTCTGCTGCCCAACACCAAAAGCATCCCCAAGGAGATGCTGCCGCTCGTGGATAAGCCCGTCATCCAGTACATTGTGGAGGAGGCCGTGTCCGCCGGCGTTGAGGAGATCCTCATAATCACCAACCGCGGCAAATCCCCTATCGAGGATTACTTTGACTACGCCCCCGACCTTGAAGAGCGCCTTATGCGCGACGGCAAGGAGAAGGACGCGCGCATCGTCCGCTCCGTGGCCGACATGGCGGATATCTTCTTCCTCCGCCAGAAGGAGACGAAGGGTCTGGGCCATGCCGTGTGGCGCGCCAAGACCTTTGTCGGGGATGAGCCTTTCGCCATCCTCCTCGGCGACGATATCATGCTCAGTGAAAAGCCGGTGCTCAAGCAGCTCGTCGAGGCGGCAGAGGCCAACGAGTGCAGCGCCATCGCCATCCGTGAGCAGCCGGATTCCCTCATCACCAAGTACTCCTCCGTCAAGCTTGAGCAGAAGCTCTCCGACAGGGTCTACCGCATCAGCGACATGAACGAGAAGCCCACGCTGGAGGAGAAGCTTTCAAACTTCGCCATCATGGGGCGCTATGTGCTCACGCCCGGCATATTCGACATTCTCGGCCACACCGCCCCCGGCCGCAACAATGAGATCCAGCTCACCGACGGCATGAGGGAGCTTTGCCATAAGGAGCCGATGTGCGCCGTCGATTTCGAGGGCCGCCGCTACGACACCGGCAACCTCAAGGGCTATCTTGAATCCATCATCGACTTCGCCCTGAAAAACGACGAGGCCGGCGAGTGGCTGCGCCAGTTCATCATCGACAAGGCGGAGACGCTGAAATAACGCGGCGCGGCGTTGATTTTTGTGTTGACAAAGCGGCTTCGGCGTTATATTATAAGCGGCGGTGGGGCGGTATGCCCTGCCGGACAATTCAACAAAGGGGTGCTGGGTCCTTTCCCGGCTGAGACGGCGCGAAGCGAAGCGCCGAAACCCTCAAACCTGATCCGGATAATGCCGGCGTAGGAAACATCAGTTACGTCAGTAAAGCGCAGGGTCAGTAATGTTCCCTGCGCTTTTTCCGTGTCTGTGCTTCCGCGAAAATTTTCATGGAGGTCGAAAAAAATGAAAAACTCTTCCCATCTCAAGCTCCGCGCGCTGTGCGAGGGCGCCATCTTTGTGGCGCTGGCGCAGGTCCTCGGCTACATCAAGCTGTTTGAGCTCCCCCAGGGCGGCTCTGTCGGCATCGGTATGCTGCCCATCTTCATCTACTGCGCCCGCTGGGGCTTCGGCCCCGGTATGCTGGCCAGCATCGCCTACAGCGTGCTTCAGCTCCTGCTTGACGGCGCGTATGCCTGGGGCTGGCAGTCCATCCTTGGCGATTATATCTTTGCCTTCTCCGTGCTGGGTCTTGCCGGACTTTTCAGCAAGCAGAAAAACGGCTTCTTCACCGGCTGCTGCGTCGGCAGCGCCGCGCGCTTCCTCGTGCACTACCTCACCGGCGTTTTCGTCTGGGGCGAGTACATGCCTGAGACCTTCTTCGGCATGACCATGACCACTCCGTGGTTCTACTCCGCGCTTTATAACGGCAGCTATATGCTCCTTGACCTCGTGTTCTGCCTGCTCCTCGGCTGGCTGCTGTGGAAGCCGCTGGGCAAGTACATCCGCGGTGAGGATATCCGCCCGAAGGACGCGACTAAGTAAGCATCTATATCTTCTTCCTATGTATTTCCCGGCTGATATGTGCTATACTGTCAGCCGGGAAATATTTTATTTATGTTACCCTTATCCGTTCCCGGAGGTTTTTCATGAAAGCTTTCTGCGCCATCATATCCGGCGGCGAATTCGCGCCGCTGGACGGAATAGAAAACGCCGCCTGCGTCATCGCCTGCGACCGCGGCTATGAATACGCCGCGCGCTGCGGCATAAAGCCCGACCTGCTGCTGGGCGACTTCGACTCATATACCGGCGCGCTGCCTGCCGGGGTCGAGGTGCTGCGCCTGCCCGTGGAGAAGGACGATACAGACACCATGTCCGCCGTGCGCCGCGCCCTCGCGCTGGGCTACGGCGATATCCGCATTTACTGCGCCCTCGGCGGGCGGCTCGACCATCTTTACGCCAACATCCAGTCCGCCGCCTTCGCCGTGCGGCACGGCGCGCGGGCGGAGCTTATCGGGCGCGATGCGCATATTTACGTGTTCACTGGCGGCACGCTGTCTCTCCCGCCGCGCGCGGGCTGGTCGCTCTCCCTCTTCGCCATATCCGACGAGTGCCGCGGTGTGGCCGTGCGCGGCACGAAGTATACGCTTTCCGACGCCGTCGTGACTAATTCCTTTCCCATCGGCACAAGCAACGAGTGGCGCGGCACGGCGGAGATAAGCGTGGGTGAGGGCGTTCTCGCCGTGATGCTGTGCCGCATGGCCGGCGGGCGCTGATTTTTCCGCTTATATGCCCGCGCGGGGCGTATTCTGCCGCTCAGGGCGCATTTTTCTGTTGACAAGCCCCTTTTATTTATTGTATAATCACTAATCGACGGCGCTGTGCGCTGTCAGATAAATTTGTCAACTGCTTCGGGCCTTGCCCGATGTTGAGTATTAACCTGAAAGGAGTGCCAAAGCATGTTACGTACCTACCAGCCCAAGAAGCTTCAGCGCAAGAAGGAGCACGGCTTCCGCAAGAGAATGAAGACCGCCAACGGCCGCAAGGTTCTCGCACGCCGCAGAGCAAAGGGCAGAGCGAAGCTCAGCTACTGATCCCGGCACATGAGCAGGTTTTAATCGGGAATATTTTTCAGGGCGGAGCAATCCGCCCTTTAGGTGTTTCTGCAAAAAGCGTGAAGGAGCATGACCCTTGAATGTCCGGTGTACTTTAAAAAAGAACAGCGATTTCAGGCGGCTGTACTCCAAGGGCAAAAGCGCGGTGAATCCTTATATGGCCGTCTACTGCCGGAAAAACGGCAGGGGCGTGAACCGCGTGGGCTATACCGTGTCTGTCAAGCTCGGGCATGCCGTCGTGCGCAACCGCGTGCGCCGGCGTCTGCGTGAGATATACCGGCTCAACTCCCCTGCGCTGTCCTCCGGGTGGGACATCGTCGTCGTGGCGCGCTCGCGCTGCGTCGGCGCGGACTACCGGAAGATGGACGCCGCGTTTCTTTCCGCGTGCGAAAAGCTGTCGCTTACGCGGGGTGGCGTGCAATGAAGGCCTTCATGCTCGCGCTCATCCGGTTTTACCGGAAGTACATCTCGCCCAACCGGCCGCCCTGCTGCCGCTTTATCCCCACCTGCTCGCAGTATGCGCTTGAAGCCATTGAAAAATACGGCGCCCTCAAGGGCGGCTGGCTCGCTTTCAGGCGCATTCTCAGGTGTCATCCCTTCCACGGGAAGGACTATGACATCTATGACCCCGTCCCCTGAAAAACAAATAAAACACATTTGAGGAGAAACCTATGTGGGCAGCAATCACTAAGCCCTTCGCATGGCTTATGGTCAAGCTCTATGAGCTGACCGGCAATTACGGCGTATCCGTCATATTCTTCGCCCTTGTCGTCAACCTTATCCTGACGCCCTTCATGGCTAAGAGCAAGAAAGGCATGATGCGCACCTCGCGCCTCCAGCCCCAGATGCAGGAGCTCCAGCGCCGGCATGAGGGCAACCCCCAGAAGCTCAATCAGGAGATGCAGAAGCTGTACCAGGAAAACGGCGCGAACCCCATGTCCGGCTGTCTGTGGTCCCTTATCCCCTTCCCCATCCTCATCGCGCTCTACAGCGTCATCCGTCAGCCTATGACGAGGATGATGTTCGTCGCGCAGGAGGTCGTGGACGCGGTGCAGAACTACTTCGTCGAGGCGGGGCTTTACGTCGCCCCGGCCAAGGCCGACGCGTACTTTGAAATAAAGCTCACCGACCTTGCCCATAAGTACTGGGATCAGCTCCAGGCCGCGCTTCCCGGCAAGCTTGAGGGGCTGCTGGATATAGACTTCAGCTTCCTCGGCCTCAACCTGGGCGACCAGCCGAAGTGGAACTTCATGTTCAACACCGACTGGAGCGACGTCCACGTCTGGCTGCCGGCCTTCGGCCTGTTCCTCATCCCGTTCATTTCCGCTTTCCTGTCCTGGGCCTCCATGAAGATCTCCAGCGCCACCAACCCGCAGGCCGGCACCGAGCAGGCGCAGGCCTCCATGAAGAGCATGAACATCATGATGCCCCTCATGAGCGTGTGGATCTGCTTCGTCATGCCCGCCGCAATGGGTATCTACTGGATAGCGAACAGCGTTTTCGGCCTCATCCGCGACTTCATCCTCACCAAGATCTACACCAAGAAGCTTGACGCCGAGGATGCGGAGCGTATCGCCGCAAGGAACGCGCGCGAGAAGGAGATTGAGGCCAAGCGCCTTGAGACCGAACGGCTGCGCGCCGAGGGAAAGACCGAGAAGAACGTCAACACCAGCAAGAAGAAGATGCAGGCCGTCGAAAAGCAGAAGAGCGACGAGCGCAAGGCCGCGCTTGACCGCGCCGACAGGGCCGCCCGCCGTGAGCGCCTCGGCATAAAGGAATACGAGGTCCCGGCCTCTCAGGTCGGCAACCGCCGCTATGCCCGCGGCCGCGCCTACGTGCCGGATCGCTTCACCAATCCCGATGAGGCGGAGGCCGCGACTATCGCCGCCGCTGCCGAGTCCGAATTCGCCCCCGCTATCGACGAGACCGTGGCCGACGACGTCATGACCGAAGCTGTCGTGGAAGAGACCGCCGCTGAGGAGGCCGTGGATGCTTCCGAAGCCGCGCCTGAGGCCGTCGAAGAGGCCGTGGAGACTGCCGAAGATGACGGCAGCGCCAACGATGAAAAACAGGAGTAATACACTATGATAAAAACCTTGGAAAAGTCAGGCCGCACCGAGGACGACGCTATCGCCGCCGCCCTGCGTGAGCTTGGGCTTGACAGAGACGATGTATCCGTTGAAATAATCGAACGCGCCAAGTCCGGTTTTCTGGGCATCGGCGCTTCCCCCGCTGTCGTGCGCGTAAGCTATGAAGCGCCCGACGAGGTCCCCGCCAAGGCCGAAGCGCCCGCGGCCCCCGTTTCCGCTTCCCCTGCCGCGCCCGCGGCTTCCCCCGTGGATGAGCCCGCCGATTACGCGGCTGTCCGCGCCTTTCTCTCCGGCCTTCTCGACCGTATGGGCGTCAAGGCGGAGCTTGACATCGGCCCGCGCGACAACGGCGGCATAAACGTCAACATCTCCGGCAGCGGCATGGGCGCGATAATCGGCCGCCGCGGCGAGACGCTCGATGCCATACAGCATCTTACCAACTACGTCGTCAACCGCGGCAGCGACACGCACCTGCACATCAGCGTCGATGCGGAAAACTACCGCAGCAAGCGCGAGGAGTCGCTGACGAAGCTGGCCGAGAAGATGGCGGAAAAGGCCATCAAGTATAAGCGCAGCATGGCGCTTGAGCCGATGAATTCCTATGAGCGCCACGTTATCCACACGGCTCTCCAGAACTATGAGGGTGTCACCACCAACTCCACCGGAGTGGAGCCGAACCGCCGCGTCGTCGTGTCCTACGTCAGGGGCGACGATCACCGCGACACCCGCAGCCGTGAGCGCCGCGCACCCAGCGCGCCTGCCGCTTCCGCCCCCGCGGCGGAGGTCAAGCCCGCCGCCCCGGCCAATCCGTCCGCCAACAAGCCGCAGAGCCGCGAGTGGGCGTGAATTCAGGTCCTTTTCCCGTTATTTAAAAGTCTTTATGTGCCCGGCACATTGGAGGAATTATCATGATTTTTGAAAATGTAAGAGACGCCTTGGCCCAGCAGTTTGAGATCGACCCCGAAACCATCACCATGGACACCAGCCTCGTTGACGACCTCGGTGCGGATTCGCTTGACGTCGTGGAGCTCATCATGTCCCTTGAGGATCTTTTCGGCATCAGCATCACCGATGAGGACGCGGCACAGCTCGACACTGTGCGCAAGATCGTCGATTATCTGGAAAGGCTGAAGTAAGCGGCAGTTCCGACAGACGGCCTGAGAGGTGAGGGCGCGGCCCCGGCCTCTCAGGCTGTTTTTAGCATGGCGGCATGCCGCCCCGTTTGAATTTTCGGCGTTCGCGCCGGGAAAGGATGTGTTTGATGCAGATGATAAAAAAGCTTCTTGAAAGCGTCCGTGAGTTCAGGAAGCCGACTGTTATCACTTTTATTCTCATGGTCTTTGAGGTCTTTATCGAAGTCCTCATCCCGTTTATCACCGCGGACCTTGTCAACGCCATAAAGGCCGGTGCGGCGCTTGACAGCGTCGTAAAGACGGGGCTTATCCTCGTCGGCATGGCGTTTCTGTCTCTCGCCTGCGGCTCTCTCGGCGGCTTCACGTGCTCGCGCGCGTCCGCCGGCTTTGCCAAGAACCTGCGCCATGACGTGTTTGCGCGCGTGCAGGGCTTCTCGTTTGAAAATATCGACAAATTCTCCACCGCCTCGCTCGTCACGCGCCTTACAACGGACATTCAGAACGTGCAGTTCGCGTACATGATGCTCATCCGCACGGCCATCCGCGCGCCGCTCATGTTCCTCTTCGCCATCGTCATGGCCTTTGTGATGGGCGGCCCGCTCGCGCTGACCTTCGTCGTCGTCGTGCCGCTTCTGGGCTTCGGCATGTATCTTATCGCGCGCAGGGCCATGCCCGCCTTCCGCGCCGTGTTCCGCAAGTATGACAAGCTCAACGAATCCATTGAGGAGAACGTGCGCGCCATGCGCGTCGTCAAGAGCTTCGCCCGCGAGGGGTACGAAAAGCAGAAGTTCGCCGCCGCGTCGGGGAACATCTGCGCCGACTTCACCCATGCTGAGCGCATCGTCGCGCTCAACTCCCCCCTGATGCAGCTGTGCCTTTATTTCAACATGATCTTCATCCTCTCCGTCGGCTCGAAGCTCATCGTCACGAGCGGCGGCAGCTATATCGACGTGGGGCAGATCTCCGCCATGCTGACATACGGCTTCCAGATCCTCATGTCGCTTATGATGATCTCCATGATCTACGTCATCCTCACCATGTCGGCGGAGTCCGCCGCGCGCATCGGCGAGGTGCTGTGCGAGGAATCCACCCTTAAAAACCCTGAGAAGCCCGTCTATGACATTCCGGACGGCTCCGTGGACTTTGACCACGTCTCATTTAAATACTCGCTCAGCGCGAAGAAATACGCCCTGTCGGATATCGACCTGCACATTGCCTCCGGCATGACGGTCGGCATCCTCGGCGGCACAGGCTCGTCCAAATCCACGCTCATCCAGCTCATCTCCCGCCTGTACGACGTGACGGAGGGCTGCGTGCGTGTCGGCGGGCGCGACGTGCGCGAGTATGACCTTGACTCTCTGCGCTCCGCCGTGGCCGTCGTGCTGCAAAAGAATCTGCTCTTCTCCGGCACGATAAAGGAAAACCTCCGCTGGGGCGACCCCGACGCAACGGATGAGGAAATGATCGCCGCGTGCAAGCTCGCACAGGCTGACGATTTCATCCGCTCCTTCCCCGACGGGTACGATACTTATATCGAGCAGGGCGGCACGAACGTCTCCGGCGGGCAGAAGCAGCGCCTGTGCATCGCCCGCGCCCTTCTCAAAAAGCCCCGGATACTCATCCTTGACGACTCCACCAGCGCCGTTGACACGCGCACTGACGCGCTCATCCGCGCGGGCTTCAAGAGCTTCATCCCCGAGACGACCAAGATCATCATTGCCCAGCGCGTCGCCTCCGTGCAGGATGCGGACCTCATAATCGTCATGGACAACGGCACCATCGCCGACATGGGACGGCACGACGAGCTTTACGCGCGCAGCCCCATATACCGCGAGGTGTACCAGCAGCAGACGAACGGAGGTGAGCGCGATGAATAAAACCATGGCAAAGCCGGATATGAGCGCCCTTGGCCGCACCATCAAAAAGCTCTTCGGCTATTATCCCGTTCTCGCGCCGCTGACGGTCGCCTGCATCCTCTTCTCATCCATCGTCACATCCGTTCCGTCTATCTTCCTGCAGAACGTGCTCGCCATCGTCGAAAAGTGGTATACCACCGGCGACTGGGCCTCCGCGAAGGCAGAGATCGTGCCCTATCTCGTGCTTCTGGGCACACTGTACGTGCTGTCCATCCTCTCGCAGCTTGCCTATACCCAGCTCATGGCCATAATGACGCAGGGCTTCCTTGACAAGCTCCGTCAGGAGGTTTTCGGCGGGATGCAGGATCTGCCCATCAAGTTCTTCGACACGAACAAGCACGGCGATATCATGAGCTATTACACCAATGATATCGACACTCTCCGCCAGCTCGTCTCTCAGGCCGTTCCCGCGCTCATCCAGTCCGCCGCCATCGTGCTGACGGTGTTTGCCATCATGCTGTATTTCAGCATCTGGCTGACGCTGGTGCTGGTGTTGGGCGTCGTGGCCATGGCCTTCGTCGCCAAGCGCATCGGCGGCGGCTCCGCACGCTACTTCCTTCAGGCGCAGAAGTCCGTTGCCCGCGCCGAGGGCTACGTGCAGGAGATGATGAACGGGCAGAAGGTCATCAAGGTGTTCTGCCATGAGCGTCAGAGCATTGAGGACTTCGACAAGGTCAACGACGCGCTCTATAACGACAGCTACCGCGCCAACGCCTACGCGAATACCCTCGGCCCCATCATCGGCAACATCGGCAACGTGCTGTACGTTGTGCTTGCCCTCGTAGGCGGCGTGTTTTTGCTCACAGGCGTGCGCAATTTCAGTCTTTCCGGCATGGCCTTTGACGTGACCATCCTCGTTCCCTTCCTCAACATGACCAAGCAGTTCACCGGCAACGTCAACCAGCTCTCCCAGCAGATAAACGCCGTCGTCATGGCGGCCGCCGGCGCACAGCGCATCTTCTCCCTCGTCGATCAGCCGCCCGAGGCGGACAACGGCTATGTCACGCTGGTCAACGCCCGCATCGCCCCCGACGGCAGCATCACCGAGTGTGAGGAGCGCACCGGCCACTGGGCGTGGCGTCACCCGCATACCGACGGCACGCTCACCTATACCGAGCTTCGCGGCGACGTGCGCATGGTGGACGTCGATTTTGCCTATGAAGAGGGGAAGGACGTTCTGCACGACGTCTCCGTCTATGCAGAGCCCGGCCAGAAGGTCGCCTTCGTCGGCGCGACGGGTGCCGGCAAGACCACCATCACCAACCTAATCAACCGCTTTTATGATATTGCCGACGGCAAGATCCGCTATGACGGCATAAATATCAACAAGATAAAGAAGGCCGACCTGCGCCGTTCTCTCGGCATCGTCCTTCAGGACACCAATCTTTTCACCGGCTCCGTCATGGAGAATATCCGCTACGGCCGGCTTGACGCGACGGATGAGGACTGCATCGCCGCGGCGCGCCTCGCCGGGGCCGACGATTTCATCACGCGCCTGCCGCGCGGCTACGACACCGAGCTTTCCGGCAACGGGGCGAACCTCTCTCAGGGTCAGCGCCAGCTCATCGCCATTGCCCGCGCCGCCGTGGCCGATCCACCCGTCATGATCCTCGACGAGGCAACCTCGTCCATCGACACGCGCACCGAGGCCATCGTCCAGCGCGGCATGGATAAGCTTATGGAGGGGCGCACGGTGTTCGTCATCGCCCACAGGCTGTCCACCGTCATGAATTCCGACGTTATCATGGTGCTTGACCATGGCCGCATCATTGAGCGCGGCAGTCATGAAAAGCTCATCGCCGAAAAGGGCGTATACTATCAGCTCTACACCGGCGCATTTGAGCTGGAATAAGCCCCGCATCACCCATAATAGTCCGAAAGCCGGGCTGTCTCCCATTGAGACAGCCCGGCTGAGACTGTCGAAAAAGTGGCATTGCCACTTTTTCGAGAAAGCTTCGCTACGTTCTGCGCCTCAGTTGTCCGCTGATAGCGAACAATTCGACGCTCACTCCGCGCAAAGAGTTTTCTGCCACGCACATGTCGCGGCAGAAAACAGATCATACCTCTTTCGCGTCTGCGGACGCGAAACTCTGCGAGGCTGTTTTTAACATGCTGAAGCCGTGATGTCTCAATTGAGGCATCACGGCTCATTTGTTGTCTATATTATATATATTATTTCAGCGCGGCTTTTACGTTCGGGTTTTCAAGCTGCTCCGAAGCCGCCTTGATTATATCCTCGTCGGCATTCGGGTTGTTGACGCACTCATTGTACCAGTACGCCGCCTTTGCATAGTCCTTCTCAACGCCTTTGCCCATGAAGTACGAAAAGCCGAGGTTATACTGTGCATACGGCTCTCCAAGCTCCGCCGCCCTTGTGTACAGCTCCATGGCCTTCGTCTCGTCGGCCTCTACGCCCTTGCCCTCAAGATACAGTATGGCAAGGTTGTTCAGCGCCGTCAGGTTATCCTGCTCCGCCGCCAGCGTGTAGTACTCCACAGCCTTTGCATAGTCCTTCTGCACTCCGTTGCCGTCTCTGTACATGATCGCAAGGTACGCCTGGCCTCTCGCGTCGCCCATGTCTGCCGCCGTCTGGTAGCATTCTACCGCGCGCTTCGGGTCTTTATCAACACCGTTGCCGTACTCATACATGAGGCCGAGGTTCACCGTCGCGTCCGCGTCGCCCATGTCCGCCGCCTTCTGGTAATACTCCACCGCGCGCTTCGGGTCTTTATCCACACCGTTGCCATACTCATACATGAGGCCGATGTTCGTCATTGCGATCGTGTTGCCCTGCTCGGATGCCAGCGTGTAGTATTCCAGCGCCTTGTCGTAGCTCTGCTCCACGCCGTACCCGTATGTGTAGAAATACCCCAACTCAAGCTGTGCGTCGGCGTAACCGGCATCCGCGGCCTTTGCCTCATATTCCGCGGCCTTCACGTCGTCCTGCTCAACGCCGTAGCCGTACTCGTAGAGTATGCCCATCATGTACTGCGCCTCGCTTATGTCCGCGTCTGCCGCAATGCTGAGGTATTCCGCGGCCATCGCGTCGTCCTGCTCAACGCCCCAGCCACCGTAATAGCAGTAGCCTATCACGCCGGCTATCTCCGCATCGCCGGAATCGGCATACTGCGCCAGCACCTCATATGCGCCCTCGTAATCCTCATCCCGGAACAGCCTCAGTCCCTTTTCCTTGTCCGCCTCGAAGCTGTCCGCGTTTGTTTCCTCCGCAGGCTGTGCGTCCGTGTCCGCCGTCTCTGCTGCCGTGCTCTCCGCCGGGGCTGCGCCGCATGCGCACAGGCCCAGCGCAAGGATAAGCGCCAATATTGCCGCGATCATCTTTTTCATATCTTTTTCTCCCTTTCCGTGCCTTTCCCGGCACTTGTACTGCTTTCAGTCTAACAGTATTTTCCTGACGTGTCAATATACCATCAGTTTAAAATGGCGCTATATTGACAATAAGGCCACGCCGGAATCCCCGGCGCGGCCTTAGTACTTCAATATTATGTATATTGCATCCCCGGCATTACGCTTCTATCATCCGCTTGAGTATCTGCACGGCGTTCGCGGCCGCGCCCTTGCGTATCTGGTCGCCGCAGCACCACAGCGTAAGGCCGTTTTCATCCGTCAGATCCTCTCTCACACGGCCCACCCAGACAAGGTCCTGATTGCTCGTGTCAAGCGGCGTGGGGTAGTTGCGCCCGTCGTAGTCCTCTATGAGGCGGCAGCCCGGAAACGCGCGTATGGCCTCGTTCGCCTCTGCCACGGACACCTTCCGCGCCGTGCGCAGCGTCACCGAGATGGAGTGCGAGCGCATCACTGGCACACGCACGCAGGTGCACGTGACCTTCAGCTCCGGCAGGTGCAGTATGCGCCGCCCCTCGTTCTGCATCTTCATCTCCTCATCGGTGTAGCCGTTTTCAAGCTCGTCGCCGATGTGCGGGATGACGTTCATGGCGATCTGCGTGGGGAATACCTTCACCTCGGGCTTTTTCCCCTCCGCCAGCGCCAGCATCTGCGCCTCCAGCTCCACAAGGCCCGCCTGCCCCGCGCCGGACACCGCCTGATAAGTGCACGCCACCATGGACTTTATGGGGCTGAGCTTTGCGATGCCGCCCACGGCCATAAGCGTGATGATGGAGGAGCAGTTCGGGTTTGCGATTATACCCTTATTCTTAAAGGCGTCCTCCCCGTTTATCTCCGGCACGACCAGCGGCACCTCCGGATCCATCCGGAAGGCGGAGCTGTTGTCTATGTACACCGCGCCGCTTTTCACTATCGCGGGGGCAAAGCGCCTGGACATCGGGTTTTTCACTGCGCCCAGCACGAAGTCCATCCCCGCGAAGCTGTCCTCGCGCGCCTCTTCTATTTTTACGTCCTCCCCCTTGAAGGACACCGTGCCGCCCGCGCTCTTCGCGCTTGCCAGCGGCAGAAGCCTCTCCACAGGGATGTCGTACTCCTCCAGCACCTTCAGCATTTCCTGCCCGACTGCGCCCGTCGCCCCGAGTATAGCCACATTGTATTTTTTCATTTTCAATGCTCCTTTCATTTTTCAGCCTGCAAAGCCGTCATACAGGACGCGTATCGCCTTTTCAAAATCGCGGTTCTCCACGCCCACTATTATACTCAGCTCATCCGCCCCCTGTGCGATGGTGCGGATGTTTATCCCCTCGTCGCCCAGCGCCTTGAATATCTTGCCCGACACGCCCGGCCTGAACGGCATCTTGCGCCCGACCGCCGCCACGAGGGATATATCGTCCTTCACCTGCACGTCGTCCGGGCGGCAGCTTTTCTGTATCTCGTTTATCACGTCGTATACCGCGTCGCCCAGCGCCGCCGTGGAGCTGACAAGGGCGAAGCTGTCCAGCCCCAGCGTGATATGCTCCACGCTCGCCTTGTACCTGTCGAGTATCTCCAGCGTGCGCCGCAGCGTCTCGCTGGTGTTCATGTTGTGTTTGAACACGGATATTATCGTGAAGTTGCGCCGCCCGGCAATGCCTGTGATGAAGCGCTCCTCCTCGCCCGACTCGCGCTCCACCCTGTCAACTATCATGGTGCCGGGGTCGGCGGGGGCGTTGGTGTTTCTTATGTTCAGGGCGATGCCCTTTTCCTTCACCGGCTGCACGGACTCCTCATGCAGCACGCTTGCGCCCATGAAGGCCAGCTCTCTCAGCTCGCCGTAGGTTATGCGCGATATGGGCTTCGGATCCTTCACGATCTTTGGGTCCGCCATCAGTATGCCGGACACATCCGTCCAGTTCTCATACACATCCGCCCCGGCGGCGGCCGCCGCCAGCGCGCCGGTTATGTCGCTTCCGCCGCGGCTCATCACGCGTATCTTCCCTGTCGGCGACAGGCCATAAAACCCCGGAATGACTACGCGGCCATGCTCCTCCACGGCCTTCGCTATCGCGGCGTAGCTCTTTTCCCTGTCCACCTGCCCGTCGAAGCCGAAGAACACGCAGTCCGTCGCGTCTACAAAGGCGTAGCCCAGATAGTCCGCCAGCAGGCGCGAGGTGAAGTACTCCCCGCGCGACACAAGCTCGTCCACGCTCATGTCCTTCGTCAGGCGCGCCCGCAGCGCGCGGAAGGCGGCCTCCACATCGTATTCAATGCCAAGCTCGTCTCTTATCCCCTTGAAGCGCGCCTCTATGCCGTCCATTATGTCGTCGCAGGACACGCCGTATTTCAGATGCGCGTGGCACAGATACAAAAGATCCGTCAGCTTGTGGTCGTCCGGGCTGCGCTTGCCCGCGGCTGAGGATACCACTATCCGCCGCGCGGGGTCGGCCTCCACTATGGCCTTCACCTTTCTGAACTGCTCCGCCCCCGCAACGGACGAGCCGCCGAATTTCACTGTTTTCAGCATTTTCTACCCTTCTCTCATGCCATTTCCGCAAAGAACACGGCCGCCCCGGCCTTTCTTATGCGCTTTGCGAACGCGTGCATATCCCGCACGCTCATTTCCTTCGTCATCACGCGCGCCGCGCCGTCCTCAACGCTCGCGCTTTCGGCCGGCAGCTCATGTGCGTATATCTCCGGCAGGCGCACGTAGTAGCGGCACACGCTC
>URPU01000050.1 GCA_900549865.1 uncultured Eubacteriales bacterium | reverse complement strand
TTTGTCCGCTTTTATTTATCTCAAAATACTTTTCCATACCCTTTGCCTCCGTAATCATATATCATCTTAACACAGGCAGGCAGAAAATACAACACGGCATCATATCCAGGCAAACGCGCTTAACAACGCGCACAGCGGGAGTTATAATTACACCGTAATTAATTACTGTGTAATTAAGTGAGGTCAGCATATGGCGCGAACGGATCCTTCTCTGGACAGCAGAATAACGGCGGCGGCGTTTGAGGAATTCTCGGAAAAGGGCTACGCCGGTGCATCCCTGCGGAAAATCGCGGAGAAGGCCGGCGCGACAGTCGGCGCGATACAGATCAGGTACAAATCAAAGGACGAGCTGTTTGTAAGCCTGCTGAAGCCGTTTCTGAGTGAGATAGAGGCAGCGTTCCAAAGCATCCGGTCGGACTGTTACTCCGGCGCGGATGAAGGGATACCGGCACGGCTGAGGGCTTCCATACAGCGCGAGTCCGCCGTGATACTGCATCTGATCTTCGACCACTACGACGAGGCCGTGCTGCTGCTGTATCAGAGCGCGGGAAGCAGTCTTGAGGGCTTCTTTGACACGCTGGTGGCGCGGAAGATAGAGGAGAGCTCCGACCTCGTCACAGCGTTTGAGACGGTCTATTTCTGGCCGGGACTGCCGGAATGCTTCTGCGAGGTCAGCCGGGTATTGAAGCCGGGCGGCACTTTCTTCATCTGCAACGAGGGCGGCGGCGACAACGCGAAGGACGACAAATGGACAAAGATCATCGGCGGCATGACCATTTATAACGCCGGTGAGCTGAAGGCCTTCTTGGAGCAGGCGGGCTTTAGCAGCGTCCAGACGCACAAGAACGGCAGAGGCTGGCTGTGCGTCACGGCGCAGAAGTGACCGGCCACGGGTGGAAGCCTACGCCGCGTCAGCCGCGGAGGTATTCGATATACTCCGCCTCGCTTGCAAAGAGCAGGTAGCTGCCCGCAACAAAGCCCATGTAACCGTATTTCACATCGTAACCCTTCATTATCATATACCTCCGTTTGCTTTATGAGCATATGATACAGCAATGACTGTCCTATATTCAGGACAGTCATTGCTTTTGCTTTTAAAATTGTCTTGGGTGCAGTCCGCCATTTTGGACTGCACCCAAGTGATATATAAAATCCGGCTTCACGGAGCGCGCGCCGGTGTGGCGCACGCAGCGCGTCGCTTTCATTGAACACCATGCGAAGCCTTGCCAAAGGAGCGGCGCTGTAGGCTCATCCCCGGCGCTGCCGGGGCATCAACGCAGCCCTTAGCTGGGCACGGTGAGACGGGTAACTCCGCTTGGCCTGCGGCCTTCCGTCTGCCGATAAGATATCAGGAAATGCTTAACTCAATCTGAAAAAGCTGTAAACATAATATGAACTGTTGCGCCGCGGCGGGCAACGTTCACAGTTTGCACAAGGCTTTTTTAAGGCCGGGTTAAGCTTTGCTTTTTAAACTCTGCACAGCAGTTTATTAAGCCCAGCACGAAGCACAGCGGCACAAGGCCCAGCCAATCCGTAAGCGTATAGAGCGCCATGTGCACGCCCGTGAGGCCGTGCACCCAACCGTTCATCGCGGCGAAGCCCACGGAGGAGCCGCCCGGCCCGATGGCGCGCACATCCACGCGGCATACTGCCGCCGTCCACAGCGCAAAAGCCGCGAACAGCGCCAGTGAGGGAACTGCGCGGGCAAAATTTCTTTTTTTTCATTTTCGCACATCCTTTTTCGTATGTGGGCTTGCGCCCCGTGGACATGATGCGCCATTGTGCATGAAAATGAAAGAACCGCCGCGTCACATGCGCGGCACGGCCTATTTATGACCAAATATAGCTTTATCAGCAGGAAAACGAGCGTGAGCGCCGCGGCATACGGATGCATCCCCGCTATAAAAATGACGGCCGCCACAGCGCTCAGTCCTGCCGACACTCTTCCGCAGCACTTGAGCCAGACCGGGGTACGGCAGTTTTGCAGCGAAAGCGTCAGCACGCCCCAGATGACCGTGACGGAGACAATGAAAAGATACGCCGCCCTGACATATGGTGCGGCACCGGAAAGCGAAAGCAGCGCCGACGCGCGCACCGCGCCGCCCGTCCTATCGGCGAAGAACGGCAGAAACAGCAGCATGGCCGCGGCGCAGTCCAGAAGGCCAAAGGTCAGACTGCGCAGGCGCGCCTCCCTTTCGCGGCTTTCATCCTCGGCGATGGACAGCAGCGCGTCGCCGGAGAGCAGCTCATCGATCGAGACGGCAAAATATTTTGATATGGCCTTTAGGGAGTCGATATTTGGGTATCCCCTGCCGGACTCCCATTTTGAGATAGCAGTGCGGGAAACGTACAGCACGTGCGCAAGCTCCTCCTGCGTCATTTCCCGCCCCCTACGAAGCGCCTGAAGCTTCTCTCCGAATTCCATAAAATTCTCCTATGATATACTGCGCCCGCTTTTCAGCGGGCGCATGAGGTGGTTTTATTATAAGTTTTATATACGCGTTATTACTTGAGCCGCGTCTCGCTGTCGGACTTCGCCGCGGCGGCGACGAGGGACGAAAGCGCGATGAGCGCGATGACGTTGGGGATGACCATGAGCTGGTTGAACATGTCCGTCAGCTCCCACACAAGGTCATTGGAGAGGCAGGAGCCGAGGAAGATGAAGCCCAGCGCCAGCACGGAGTAAGCCGGAACGGCCTTCTTGCCGAAGAGGTATTCAACGTTTATCTTGCCGAAGAGGTTCCAGCTGAGCACAGTGGAGAACGCGAAGAAGAACAGGCATATCGCCACGAACAGCGGGCCGAACTTGTCGCCGAAGATCATGCCGAAGGCAAGCTGCGCCATGTTCGTCTTGGCAATGCCGTCCGCCGCACCGGAGGCGAGCACGCCGTCGCCGGCGTAGAGCGTGGAGATAACGACGAGCGCCGTCATCGTGAGGACAACGAAGGTGTCGAAGAAGAGGCCTATCATGGCGACAACGCCCTGATCGTGCGGCTTTTTGACGTTCGCCATGGCGTGCGCGTGCGGCGTGGAGCCCATGCCGGCTTCATTGGAGAAAAGTCCCCTCTTGACGCCCTGGCTTATCGCCGTCTTGAGGGCGTAGCCGAGGCTGCCGCCGATGATGGCGTTGGGCATAAAAGCGTACTTGAAAATCATGCCGATGGTCTCAGGCACGTACTTGATGCGCGCGATGAGAACGATAAAGCCGCCTGCGATATACAGCACCGCCATCAACGGTACGAGCTTTTCCGTGACGGAGGCGATACGCTGGACGCCGCCAAGGAAGATGACGGCTGCAATGATCGTGACGACGATGCCGATGACCCACGCGGGAATGCCCAGCGCGTTGGAGCAGGTCTCGCCGATGGAGTTGGACTGGACCATGCAGCCCATGAAGCCGAGGGCAAGGATTATCGCCACGGCAAAGAAGCCCGCAAGGAACTTGCCGAAGCCGTTGGGGAACGCCTTTTTGATGTAGTACACCGGGCCGCCGTGCACCGTGCCGTCAGGCTTGACCTCACGCGTCTCCTGCGCGAGGACGGCCTCTGAATATATCGTGGCCATGCCGAAGAAGGCGATTATCCACATCCAGAAGATCGCGCCGGGGCCGCCGATGAGGATAGCGCCGGACGCGCCGATTATATTGCCCGTGCCGACCTGCGCGGCGATCGCCGTGGCCAGCGCCTGAAACGAGCTTATGCCGCTTTCCTGCTTGCCGCCGTGAAGGGAGAAGTTGCCGAAGGTCTTGTTCCACCCCTCCTTGAAGCAGCGCACCTGCACAAAGCGCGTCTTGACCGAGAAGAAGATGCCCGTGCCGATGAGCAGGACTATAAGGATATAGTCCGAAAGATACATATTGATTTTCTGTACGATGCTGAGTAACGACATGCTGATTCCTCCTGATAAAAAAATAAAGTTGCCGGCAAAACAGCAACTCTGGATAGGACACAGGCAGTTTAAAAAACATGCCGTACACCCGCTCTGTCCTTTGGCCTGAGAGATTCGGTCTTGCGACCTTGCACCTTCGGCACCCAAAATAGGGATTCTCCAGAGTTTCCTCCGCACACAGTCTCCAAAAAGATCCTGCATACTTCGATGGAATATTATGTTGTGTGGACAATATATCACAGCCGCGGCGCGATTGCAAGAGTTATTTACGCATTTTGTCAAAGTGTAAAAGCCGCGCGGGACAAAATGTGAACAAATCGTGTATTCTGTCGAACTCCGCCGCCGGAAAACGCTTTTTCGGCACAAAAACTCCCCCGCCCTTCCATGCGGAAAGGCGGGGGAGGCAAATTCATAATAAACGCTTATTTATACACGTCGTTCGTGTCCATCAGGACGACTTCGATCTCCATCGTTTCGCCGTTTCGCCAGATGTCGAAGATCATGATGTCGCCGACGGCGAGGCTGTTTTTGATGTCGTTGACCTCATCCGTCGTGGTGACGGGCTGATAGTTCACGGCGGTGATTATATCGCCGGGCTGTATGCCCTCCTTCTCCGCGTCGGAACCGGCCTGCACGGCGGAAACGTAAAGCCCCTGCGGGAGGTCATAATGCTCCAGCACGTTCTTGGGTATTGCGCCGACGGTGATGCCGATGGACGGCCGCCCCCAGATCTCGCCGTATTTTATGAGCGAATTTGCGATGCTGCACGCCGTGGCGGAGGGGATGGCGAAGCCGATGCCCTCAATGCTGGAGTAGGAGGACATCATCTTCATGTTGGTGATGCCTATCACCTGCCCGTACATATTGAACAGCGCGCCGCCGGAGTTGCCCTCGTTTATGGCGGTGTTCGTCTGCAAAAGGGTCATGCTGTGACCCTTGTAGCTTATGCCGCGCTCTATCGCGGAGATTATGCCGTCTGTCAGCGTGAGGCGGAAGGTCTCGCCGAGGGGGTTGCCTATCGCGGCGACCTTATCGCCGACGGCCAGATCACGGCTTTCCCCGAAGCGCGCGGCTTTAAGCCCGCTCGCCTCTATTTTGAGCACCGCGATATCGCTCAGCTCATCCGCGCCGACAAGCTTCGCCTCATACTCGGTATTGTCGGAAAGCTGCACCGTGGCGCTGTCGCAGCCGCTGACGACGTGCGTGTTCGTTAAGATAAGGCCGTCCTCGCTGAGGATGACGCCCGTGCCCCAGTAATAGCCGCTCTGCCCGTCGATATAGCCGTATATGGCGACGATGGACTGCGCGCAGTCGCTGTAAAGCTCCTTGAGGCTCAACTCCTGCTCGCCGGGCTTTTCAAGCGTCACGCTGAAATCGGTGTCGAGCGAGACGGTGGGGATGTTTATCTCGGCCGACTCTGTGTCGGTGCTTTCATAGTAGCTGTCAAAAAAGTCGTTGAAGTCCTCCGGGAGCTCGTCGCTCCCGCTGCTCCACGAGCCGCTTTTGCCGTCCTTGTTCCAAATGACGCTGACGCTGCTGCCGGAGTTTGAGAACATGAGCGACGTGCCCGCAATGAGGACGAGCACCAGCACTATGATCCCGCCGATGCGCGCCGGCGTCCAGCCGCCCTTTTTTCTGCGCTTTTTCGGCTTCTCTTCGCCGTGCAGCGGCTCATACCAGCCCGCGCCGCTATACCAGTTATTACTGCTCATACAGATCCCTCGATATGATGATATTTATTTACTGCGTTCCGCCAGCGGCAGCGTGAACACGAATTCCGTCACGCCGTCCTCGCTGCGCACGGCGATGTCCTCGTCGTGGCTGTTTATGATGGTCTTGACCAGATACAGCCCCAGCCCGACGCCGTTCTTATCCAGACTGCGCGAACGGTCGGACTTATGGAAGCGGTCGAATATAAAGGGCAGATCGTCCGGGGGGATAGTTTCGCCGCAGTCCTTGACGGAGACGTAGGCCTTCCCATCGTCCTTATACAGCCGAAGCGTGATGCACGTGCCCTCATGGGCGAACTTCACGGCGTTATCCAGCAGGTTATATATGACCTGGGTTATCGCGTCCTTATCCGCGCGCACCATTATGTGATTATCCGGAAGCTGCGGGTCAACGTCCAGCTTCTTCTTCGTCGCGCGGGTCTCAAAGCTCAAAAGCGTCTGAAGCACAAGCTCCGTCAGGTCGAACACCGTGCGGCGGCTGGGGTCGGCGGCATGGGCGCGCGTCTGGGAAACGTCCAGCATGTCGCGCACGAGGCGGGAGAGACGGCGCGTCTCATCCCTTATGGAGCGCAGGTATTTTTCCTCGTCCTCCTTGGGGATGGTCCCGTCGAGGATGCCGTCGGCAAAGCCGGATATGGTGGTCATGGGCGTGCGCAGCTCATGCGAGATGTTGGCAATGAACTCGCTCCTCCGCGCCTCCGCCATTTCAAGCGAATCCGCCATTTTATTGAACGAGTCTATCAGCGCGCCCATCTCGTCCGTGGGGTCCTCCTCCTGCTTGACGCGCACGGAGAAGTCGCCGCGGGCGAACTTGCGCGAGGCGGCGGCCATCTCATCCAGCGGCCGCGCCATACGCTTGGAGTAGACCAGCGAAATAGCAAGCGCGGCGATAAACACAGCCATCGTGACGACAGCCGCGATGCTGAGGAATGTAGACCACGCGCCGAGCATGTTGTCTATCACATTCGTGACGAAAACATAGCCCAGTATCTCATCCGTGGCTGCAAGCTTTATCGGCTGGGCGACAACGTAACGGTTGCTGTCATAAAGCCCGCCGAGATTGGTTATCTGGTTTATCGCGCCGTTGGCACGAAGCTGGTGCAGCACATCCTCCGGCATGTGATAACCCATATGCTCACACACGGGCGAACGGTCGGAGCAGGTGACGACGACGCCGTCCGGATCTGCGACCATGACCTGATTGCCCGTGGAATTCGACACGGAGCTGAGCGTCATGCTGAGTATCCAGCTGTTGAGGGAGTTGTTCTGCGCGATGGCCGCGGCCGTGCGCGACACCTCGCGCGCGGAGTTGACCATATCCTCGCGGTACTCGCTGATGAGGTAGTTGCGCCCGATGCCGACGAAGGAGCAGGCCACGATAAGAAAGCAGACCGAAACCATTATCGCCGTGGCGACAAAGTTCCGCAGATATATGCTCTTCATCAGACTCAGTCCGTGACCTCGAACTTATATCCGACGCCCCAGACGGTTTTGAGACTCCACTTATCCGACACGCCTTCGAGCTTCTCTCTCAGGCGCTTTATGTGCACATCGACCGTGCGCGAGTCGCCGAAGTAGTCAAAGCCCCACACCTCGTCGAGAAGCTGATTCCTCGTGAAAACGCGGTTCGGCGAGGAGGCGAGGTGATAAAGCAGCTCCATCTCTTTAGGCGGGGTGTCCACCTTCTTCCCGTCCACGATAAGCTCATACGAGTCGAGATTGATGACGAGCTTGTCGAAAACGAGCTTTTTGTCCACAGGCGCGTCAGCATCCGTGCGGCGCATAACGGCGTGGACGCGGGCGATAAGCTCCTTGACGTCGAAGGGCTTCGTGACATAGTCGTCCGCCCCCATTTCAAGGCCGTTTATCTTGTCGGTCGTCTCGCCCTTGGCCGTGAGCATGATTATGGGCGTTGAGGACTTCTCCCTTATCTCGCGGCATACCTGCCAGCCGTCCTTCACGGGCAGCATGATGTCAAGCAGCACGACGTCCGGCTGGAAAAGGTCGAACATGGACTTCGCCTTGCCGCCGTCGGGAGATATCATGACCTCAAACCCGTCCTTACCGAGATACAGGCGGAGGAGCTCGGCGATGTTGACGTCGTCCTCAACTATAAGAGCGCGCTTATTCATATATTTTGCCCCCTGCATTCTTTTCTTTACTATTCTAATATTATACAATGCACTCGCCCGCAATGGTTAAAAAAATGTAAAACCCGCCGGTATACGGCGGGTTCACATCAATAGTCGTCATTCGGTCGTCTCCGGCTTTTTCTTTTTTTCACCGGCGGGTTTGAAATCCGGCTCCGTTCCGGCAATGAGGCGCAGGATATTCTCCCTGTGGCGCAGCATGACGATGAGCATCGCAAAGGCCGCGAGGATGAGCCGCGGCGTCGAAACGCCGAGATATGCCGCCGCACAAAAGCCCATGACCGCCGCGCCGAGAGAGCCGAGCGACACCTTCCGGCTGAGCAGCGCAAAGATTGCAAAGCAGACCACGGCCGCCAGAAGCACGCGCCAGTCCACCGCCAGCAGGACGGCCGCCCCGGCGGAAACGCCCTTCCCCCCGCGAAACTCATGCAGCACCGGGAAGCAGTGCCCCACAAGGCAGGCCGCGCCGCTTATGCACAGCCCCAATTCGCCCAGCAGCAGCCACCCGGCCAGCATGGCCAGCGCCGCCTTGAGCATATCCCCGGCCAGCGTCAGCACGCCCAGCCGCAACCCGAACACGCGCGCCATATTCGTCGCCCCGGCATTGCCGCTGCCGTGGGCGCGCACGTCGGAATTCATGACGCATTTTGAAATGCATATCGACATGCTGAGCGAGCCCAGCATATAGGCGCAGACCGCCGCAAGAACGCCTTTGAAGATCATCATGTTAAAATCCTGCCAATTGTTCAAAAAATTTTAAGTATATTATAGCGTATATGTTTTCCCATTGCAACAGGATCATAACCATATTTTTAATTATTTAGTATTATTTTTGATCTGTTAACATTTACGGCAGCCAGAACAGCGTCCACGGGTACGCCTGCGGCGGCTCCGCCGTGAAGGACATGGGCATGCCGCTTTCAGGATGGGTAAACGTCAGGCTGTGCGACCACAGGGCGATGCCGTCCGTGCCGTCGTCCGGCAGGCCGTACTTCCTGTCGCCAAGCAGCGGGTGGCCGTGCGCGGCGAACTGACAGCGTATCTGGTGCGTGCGCCCCGTGTGCAGGACTATGCGCAGCTTGCTCATATCCCCGGCGCGCGCCAGTGTTTCGTATTCAAGCGACGCGTCCTGCACGCCCTTCGCCCGCTCCTGTACGACGAAGGTCATCCTCCGCGCCTTGTCGCGCCAGAGGAGGTCTTTAAGCTCCCCGCGCGCGGGCGTTTCGCCGTGGACGACAGCGAGATACTCCTTGCCGAAGCCGCCCTCGCGTATCTGGCGGCTCAGCTCCGACGCGGCGGGCGCGAACCGTGCCAGCACCATAAGCCCGCCCACCACGCGGTCGAGCCGGTGCACCGTGCGCACCTCCGCCGCGGCGTCGCCAAGCTCCGCGCGCACAAGCTCGGGCACGCCGCCCGGCTCATCCGTGGAAAGCGCGCCCGCCGGTTTTATGCACACGACCAGCGCCGCATCCGTATACAGTATCCGCATTGATATCCCTCCGCTGTGAAAACGCCCCGGCATGATGCCGGGGCGTCCGTCATTTTATTTCGCTTTCGATGCAGCCGTCCGGCTTACATCTCCTTCTTCCTTCTCGGGATCAAGGCTATCGCGCCTGCGCCGGAGACTATCATCACTGCGATCCACAGGGCGAGATTGCTCTCGTCGCCGGTCGCGGGGGCGTAGTTCGCCGTGACGATGCGGAAGGTCGTGGTCTCGGTCGTGCCGTTGGTGGTCTCAAGCTTCATGGTGTAGGTGCCGTAGTTGAGCAGATTCAGGAAGTTGGCCTTGAGGGTGAGGCTCCTGCCGGTGGAATCGAGGGTGTAGTTTGCCGGGTCGATAAGCTGGTTGCTTATGTAGACATTCTTGATGGCGCCGGTGGAGTTGAAGTAAAGGTTGTTGCTGTTGCCGCGGACATGGGCGTTGTCGCCGTAGGCGGCGCTGGCAGTGCCGTTGATGGTGATGGTGGCATAGACTATGCCGTTGGGTATGGTACCATTGCTGTTGTCGGTCGTTCTGACCTTCAGGGTGTGAGTACCGGCGGACAGCGTCTGGAGGTAGGAGGACTTCAGGATGAAGTTGCCGCTCCATACGTAGCTGTACTTGGAGGAGTTCTGGCTGCCGGAAATAAGCACGCCGTCGAGGTATGCGTCGTACAGGTAGGGCTTGAGAGTGAACTCAAGGTTGCCCTGACCCTTGGACCATGTGACGCTGCTGGGGCTGATGGTGGCGTTGTAAGGCTCCTCGGAGAGGACGCTGACGGTCGTGGTGGCCTTCACGCTGCTGTTGCCGCGCAGGGTCGCGGTGACCTGGATGTAGCCGTCCGCGTTGCCACCGACTATGTCAACGCTCTGTGCGTAGGTGCTGTAGGAAGTCATGACTGCGGAGGAGCTGGGGGCGATGGTCCAATCGTAGACCTCGCCGGAATTCGCGCCGGAGACACTGACAGTGGACTTGCCGCCCGCAACGGCGATGTTGCTGGGGTTGGCAATGAGGGTGATGGTGCGCACGTTGCCGACAGTGATCTGTACGCTGCCCTGATAGAGGACGGTGTTGGAGCCCTTGCGTGCGTAAGCCGTGAGGGTGACGGGGCTGGAGGTCTTTTCAAGCCCGGTGACCTTGCAGGTGCTGCCGTTGTAGCTGATGGAAACAGCGTTGGAATCAGCAGACCAGTGGTCTATGTACACACCGGAAGCACCGCCGGAGAAGGAGGCGGTATAGGTGACGGTCTCGCCCTTGGCGATCTCATACTTGGGGCCGGTGATGGTGACGGTGGGCTTGCTGGGGTCGGTCACGGTGACGTCGCAGGTGCGCGTCACGCCGCCGGCCGTGGCATAGATAACAGTGGTGCCGGCCGCAACTGCGGTGACGTTGCCGGCGTTATCGACCTTTGCCACATCGGGGTTCTTGGAGGACCATGTCACGGTGAACACATCCGCGGGCACGACGGTGGCCACTATGGCCTCGGTGTTGCCCTTCTCGATGACAAGCTGAGTCTTGCTGAGAGTGAAGCTTTCAAGCTCAGTGCTGACGGTGACGGTGCAGAAGTCCTTGAGGTTGGTGTTGTCATTCACCTTGACCCAGATCTTCGTTGTACCGGGTTTCTTTGCGTGAACAACGCCGTTCTCGACGGTGGCAACGGATTCGTCATCGGACCACCAGGAAATGCTGTTGGGCGTGATGCCGCTGTTGCTGCTGTTGTTATACACGGGAACGAGCTTGTCATACTTGGGGTTGTTTATTACGTTGAGGCTGATGGCGTTGGGCGTCATGGTGACGGAGGTTATCTCCACCGCGGGGTTCGTCGTAACGTAGCCGAGCGCGGAACTGACGACAGTGCCAGGCTCGCCATCGGTGATGTCAACAAGCTCTGCCGTGATGGTGTGCTGGCCGGAAGCGCCAAGTTCACTCGGCGTTATCTCCGCATAGGCGAAGCCCAGAGTCGGGTCAGACGCATTAACGGTCACATCCGCAGAATAACTGAAGCTGCCGCTGGACCATCTGACTTTGTAGGTGTGGCCAGACGCAAGATCCTTTGCTTTGACGGAGATGTTGACATTCTCCGAAGTAACAGTTGCACCGCTTGCGATCTTATCGAAAGCGATGCTCTCGCCGACCGCATATGCGGACACCGCGAGGACGCTGGCCAGCATGCAAACCAGCAGCAGCGTGGAAATTACTTTCTTCATGGTTTTCATCTAAAAATCCCCCTTATGAGATTTGATACGATATCTCACGCGGCACGAGTTGCCGCGCCCTATTAAGGTCACACATAATGTAACACAATGTTTCCGAAATTGCAAGACTTTTTTCTGAATTTTTTCATTATTTTTTACCGTTTTGTAATTACTCTACATTTTGTGTGGAGATTTGCAGGGCGTTCAATATATAGCCCGCATATTTTCAATGCCGGTGCAGGGCTTCCGCCCATCCGCGGCGTCTACATATATAACGTTTTAAAAACAAAAAAGTTTCATGCCCGGCGGACATTTTTTCAGATTTTTTCTCCGACGGGCCGAAAGTGCCGCCCCTCCCCTATCCGCGCCGAGGCGCTGCTCTGCGCGCATTGTTTACATAATATCACCGGTGTGTCGCAAAGGCAAGCCGCCGCTGCAAATTTAATTTAAATATAATAATAGTACTCGGCGGTGCGCTCTGCCGTTGTGCATAATAAATAATTTGTATTTGTGCAGTTTATTTGTGCGATATTATTTTTATTTTTCGGATATTCGATGATATTTGTGCACAAATTGCTGTAAATTTTCATTATACGCAAAATCGTGTATTTTATGCTGTGCAGGATTTTTCATTTTTTGTTGAATTCGACCATAAAGGTCTTTATACGCCTTGATATTTCAGCGCTTTACACGAACTTGTTGAATCTGCATATAAAATTGTGTATTTCGCCTTGCTATTTTTGCGTTTATAGGTTAATATGCACATAGAGGCGCTGCCTCTTAGTTTTTTTAAGGAGATCGTTTCATGAATTTGTTCGTTTGGCTTACTCCTGTGGCTGCAATCCTGGCGCTGATATTCGCCGGGTATAAAGCGCATTATGTACAAAAAGCTGCGCCGGGCAACAGCCGGATGCAGGAGATAGCGGCATCTATCGCCGAGGGCGCGGACGCTTTCCTCAAGTCCGAGTATAAAATTCTGGCTATCTTCATCACGGTGCTTTTCGTGCTGATAGCAATTTTCATAAACACCGGCACCGCCGTGTGCTTTGTCATCGGCGCGCTGTTCTCCATTCTGGCGGGCTTCTTCGGGATGAAGGTCGCCACGCGCGCAAACGTGCGCACGGCGAACGCCGCGATGGAGCACGGCATGAACCGCGCCCTGTCCATCGCGTTCTCCGGCGGCTCCGTCATGGGGATGTGCGTTGTCGGGCTGGGTCTGCTGGGGTGCAGCCTTATATACATGCTGACGGGGAATTACAACATCCTCTTCGGCTTCTCGCTGGGCGCTTCGTCCATCGCGCTGTTCGCGCGCGTCGGCGGCGGCATATACACCAAGGCCGCAGACGTCGGTGCAGACCTTGTGGGCAAGGTCGAGGCCGGAATACCCGAGGACGACCCGCGCAACCCCGCCGTCATCGCGGATAACGTCGGCGACAACGTCGGCGACGTGGCCGGCATGGGCGCGGATCTGTTTGAATCCTACGTCGGCGCGCTTGTCTCCGCGCTGACGCTGGGCGTGGCCATCCCGGGCGGCGCTTTTGAGGGCGCGGGCGCGCTGTTCCCGCTCGCCATCGCGGCGGTGGGCATAATCGCCTCCATCATCGCCACGTTCTTTGTCCGCGGGAAGGACGATTCCAACCCGCACAAGGCTCTGAAAATGGGCTCTTACGTTTCGGCCGCGATAGTGGCGCTGGCCTCGATTTTCATGAGCAGGCTTTTCTTCGGCCGCTTCTACTGCTCCGCCGCGGTCATCGCAGGCATAGTGGTCGGCCTTGTCATCGGCTTTGTGACGGAGGTCTACACCTCTGAGGACTACAGCTCCGTCAAGCGCATCGCGGATCAGTCCGAGACCGGCTCCGCCACGACGATAATCAGCGGCGTGGCCGTCGGCATGAAGAGCACCTGGGTGCCCATACTTCTCATATGCCTCGGCATTTACATCTCCTACTCCGTCACCGGCGACCTGTACGGCATCGCGCTGGCCGCCGTGGGCATGCTGTGCACAACGGGCATCACCGTGGCCGTGGACGCCTACGGCCCCATTGCCGACAATTCCGGCGGCATCGCCGAGATGAGCGGCCTTGACCCGCACGTGCGTGAGATCACCGACAAGCTGGACGCCGTGGGCAACACCACCGCCGCCATGGGCAAGGGCTTCGCCATCGGCTCCGCCGCGCTGACGGCGCTGGCGCTGTTCGTCTCCTACGCGACTGAGGTGCAGCTTGACGTGCTGGATCTCCTCAGCCCGTATGTCGTCATCGGTCTGCTTATCGGCGGCATGCTGCCCTTCGCCTTCTCCGCGATGACGATGGACTCCGTGTCCAAGGCCGCATACAAGATGATCGAAGAGGTGCGCCGCCAGTTCCGCGAGATCCCCGGCATTCTTGAAGGCAAGGCAAAGCCGGACTACGGCACCTGCGTGTCCATCTCCACAAGGGCCGCGCTGCATGAAATGATAGTTCCGGGCGTGATGGCCGTGGCCGCGCCGCTGCTCGTCGGCATCCTGTTCGGGCCGGGCGCGCTTGGTGGCCTGCTGGCAGGCTCCCTCGTGACGGGCGTGCTGCTGGCGATATATATGTCCAACTCCGGCGGCGCATGGGACAACGCGAAGAAGTACATTGAGGGCGGTCACCACGGCGGCAAAGGCTCCAGCGCGCACAAGGCCGCCGTTGTCGGCGACACCGTCGGCGACCCGTTCAAGGACACCTCCGGCCCGTCCATCAACATACTCATCAAGCTTATGACCGTTGTCTCCCTTGTTTTCGCCCCTATATTCATCCGCATCGGCGGCCTCCTTTGAGGAATACATATACCGCCGCGATCAGCCACGCAGCCCAGACAGCAAGACCTGTCTGGGCTGTCTTTTATACGCCATAATTCTTGAATCTTAAATATAAATCTTAAATTATAGTAGTACACACGCGCGGTTCTTGACGAAAGGGCAGCGGGATTGTATAATGTAATGACTCAGCTTGTAGATTTTCCGAGGTTTACGCAATGAACAAGGTTTTGAAATATGTGGTCCAGGCAGTTGTTTTGCTGGTGCTGGCAGTGGTGATGGTCGTGCTGTTCAAGGCGCGGCTGGACGTGCTGAACGCCGAGAAGGCCGCCGCGGAAGAACAGGAAGCCGCCGCGGCAATGGCGGCACAGGCGACGCCAACTCCCAATGTCGAGGCCACGCCGGAGCCGACGCCCGAACCCACGCCGGAGCCGCAGCCGGAATACTTCACCATTTCCTGCATCGGTGACTGTACGCTGTGGTCAAGCTTACAGTTTGAAAACAGCAACGTCGGTCTGCCGAAGGTCGTCGGGGATAATTACGCCTATCCTTTCTCGAATACCGTGCAGTACTTCAAGGACGACGAATACACGCTTGCGAACTTTGAATGCACGCTGTCCGACCAGAAGCTCGCTTCCGGGCAGATGTTCTACTTCCGCGCGCCGACGGCCTACGCGAACATAATGATCGAGGGCGGCGTGGACTTCGTGACGACGGCAAACAACCACAGCCTCGACTTCGGCGAGGCCGGACTGCAAAGCACACTGGAGGCGCTGACCGCCGCCGGGCTGCCCTACGGCACGGAGAGGCAGGCACAGATCGTCACGACGAAGAACGGCCTTAAGCTCGGCATATACACTGCGGGCAATGACATGCGCCCCGACTGGAAAACGGACGAGGCCGTGGCCGCCGTGCAGTCTCTGCGTGAGCAGGGCGCGGACTACGTCATATGCATGTTCCACTGGGGGCTGGAGCTGTACTACACGCCGAATGACAACCAGATAAATCTTGCGCACGCGGTCATAGACGCGGGGGCGGATCTGGTCTACGCCTCGCATCCGCACTGCCTGCAGCCCATTGAGGAATACAACGGCGGCCTGATACTCTACAGCCTCGGCAACTGGGTATTCGGTGGCAGCACCCGCCCGTCCGACCCCGACACCGCGATAGTGCAGGTCAAGCTCAAGCGCGATATAGACGGCAGTGTGACGCGCGACGGCTTTGAAGTCATTCCATGCTGCGTCAGCAGCGATCTGGAGAAGGCCGCAAGAATGGCCGACAATTACAACAACTATTGCCCAACTCCGTATGAGGAGGGCAGCGAAGCGTATGAGCGCGTGATGAGCAAGCTGACTGGCACATATGAGGCCAAGTCTCAGGGCGCGGATTACTCCAACTGGTACGCAAGCTACGGCTGATAACCGAATAACGACAGGCAATTCAGACCGCACGGCATGTGCGGTCTGAATTTTTATGCTTCACATAATATAATTTACATATTTTTGTATGCGTAATATCATAAACTCAATATTGTTTACCTAATTTATTTTACTTAATATAATTTACATATTATTGTTTACCTATAATTATTTATATAAAAAAACCACATGGCCTGCGGCATTGCAGGTCATGTGGTTCAGTTTTCATACATTTGAATGTGTGCATCGTTTCAGCCGATGCCGAACAGCGCCTTTCCGTTTTCCAGCGTTGCCGCGGCGACGGCCTCCGGCGTCATGCCCTTCACCTCCGCGATCTTGGCGGCGATGTACCGGAGGTTTCTCGAGTCGTTGCGTTTGCCGCGCATAGGAACGGGGCTGAGATAGGGGCTGTCAGTCTCGATAAGGATGCGTTCCACCGGGCAGACCTCAAGCACCTCTATGGCGCGGCGCGCATTTTTATAAGTCACCGGCCCGTCAAAGCCGAGGTACCACCCGCGCTTGAGAAGCTCGTGCGCCATTTCGGCGCTGCCGGAGTAGCAATGGAACACGCCGCGCAGTGCGCTGTAGCGGCTGACGATATCAAAGCAGTCGGCGTGCGCGTCGCGGTCATGGATTATAACGGGCTTGTCCAGCTCAAGCGCCAACTCAAGCTGGCAGGCCAGAAGCCGCTTCTGCTCGTCCTTGCGGCTGTCATCCCAATAATAATCAAGGCCGATCTCCCCTATCGCAACGCACTTTGGATGCGCCGCAAGCACACGTATTTTTTCAAGACTGCCGCTGTCCATCCGCCCCAGCTCCTCCGGATGCAGCCCGACAGCCGCATAGATAAAGCCGAACCTCTCCGCCAGCGCGACAGCCGCCGCACTGCTGTCCACGTCGCAGCCGGGATCGAGCATGAGCTCCACACCGGCCTCATTCACCGCCGCAAGCAGCGCCTCCCTGTCGGCGTCAAACGCGCCGTCATCATAATGCGCATGAGTATCAAAATACATTGTCACACCTCAGTTTTTCTTTCTCTCATTATAACTCAGCTTATTATAACCGGGCAGCGCGCACATTGCAAATGCTAATAGACGCAAAAGTCCGCGCCGCTTTCGCGGCGCGGACTGGAGACTGTCGAAAAAGTGGCTCTGCCACTTTTTCGAGAAAGATCCGCTGCGTTCT
>URPU01000049.1 GCA_900549865.1 uncultured Eubacteriales bacterium | reverse complement strand
GCTCGTATTCAAGCTGGGCGTGCACCTCCGGGCTGTTGGGGTAGCGCTCGGCAAAGCCCTTTTCGCACAGCTTCACAAGATAGTCATAGCTGTCGTGCTCCCCCTCGGGAAGCTTGAAGCGCGGCAGGAAGTAATGGCCGAAGGTGAAGTCGAAGCTGCACATTTCCGCGATCTTCACGGTGTTGTCCGCGGCCTCCTGCCAGTCCGGGAACAGCGCGCGCATCTCGTCCTCGCTCTTGAGGTAAAGCTCCTGTGATTCAAAGCGCATACGGTTCGGATCGTCCACGGTCTTGCCCATCTGGATGCACATGAGCACGTCCTGATAATACGCGTCCTTCTTCTCGATATAGTGCGCGTCGTTCGTCACGACGAGGGGGATTCCCGTGTCCCTGTGCAGGCGGATAAGCCCCTCGGCGGCGCGCGCCTCGTCGGGAATGCCGTGGTTTTGTATCTCAAGATAGAAGCCGTCCTCGCCGAAAAGCTCTGCCAGCTCCACGGCGCGCGCTTTTGCGCCGTCATAGTCGCCGCGGATGAGCCTCTGCGGGATTTCCCCCGCGAGGCAGCCCGAAAGGCAGATAAGCCCCTCCGCGTGCTTATGCAGCAGCGCCCAGTCTATCCGCGGCTTCATGTAAAAGCCCTCCGTGAAGCCCGCCGAGACGAGCCTGCACAGGTTCCTGTAGCCCTGCTCGTTCCGGCACAGGAGGATAAGGTGGGAATAGTCGTTGTCCGTGCCGTGGGCCTTGTCCGTCATCGCGCGCGGCGCGACGTAGACCTCACAGCCGATTATTGGCTTTATCCCCGCCTCCTTGCACGCCTTATAAAATGCGACGACCCCGTACATAACGCCGTGATCCGTCACGGCGAGGGCCGTCTGCCCCAGCTCCTTTGCGCGCTGGGCTATCTTATCTATGCGGCACGCGCCGTCAAGCAGGGAATATTCCGTATGCACATGTAGGTGGACAAAGCTCATTTATTTCTCCTTCTGCGCGTCCTCTTCGGGCGGCACGAAGCTCATTATCTTTTTAAGGCGGTGGCTTAAACAGCTTTTCGTCACGGGCGGGTTCGACAAAAGCGCAAGATCCGAAAGGCTGGCCTCCGGGTTCGTGATGCGCAGCAGCGCCGCGTCCTTGAGCTGATCCGGAAGCGCGTCCAGCCCGTACTCGCGCGCGATGTATTTTATCGCCCGCAGCTGCGCCTCGGCGGCCAGCACCGTCTTGTCCGCGTTGGCGGAGTCGCAGTTTATCTGCCGGGTGACGGTGTTGCGCATTTCCTTTTCCACCTTCGCCGTCATTATCTGCATCGCCGTGGACGGCGCGCCGATGGTGGTGAAAAAGTCCGCGATGGCGTCGGCCTGCTTGAAGTACAGAAGCGAGTTGCCGCTGCGCTGGGTCTCGCGCGGCGTGAAGCCCATGTCCAGCAGCATGGAGTAGACCTCCCGGCTGACGCTGTGGTGGGGCGTGGCAAGCTCAAGGTGATAGCGCTTCTCCGGGTCTGTGACGCTGCCCCCCGCGAGGAAGCACCCGCGCACGAACGCGGCGCGGCAGCAGTCCTCCTCCAGCACGCCGTAATTGACGTGATGCGAAAGAAGCCCGTCTATCTCCGCGCCGTAGGCGTCGAGTATTTTTTTTATCTTCTCCCGGCTGTTTATCACGAAGCTGCGCTTCCCGGCCGCGCCCTCCGGCGGCAGGACGTCAAAGCCGAGGCCGAACGCCCGTTTGAAAAGCCGCGGCAGGCGCGCGGCAAAGGCGGCGCTGGCCGTGATGATGCGTATCTCCGCCGGGGAGAAGGTGTTGCAGTACATCAGCACGCCGTAGCATTCCGCCACGGCGTCGCATTTTTTATCCGGCCGCGCCTGACACAGCTCGGCCTTGGCCTCGGATGAAAACGACATAATATTTTCTCCTCTCAGGCTTGTCCGCGCGGTCATTTGTCCACGTCGCGGTTGATGTTGACGGAATTGACGCCCTTCGCCGTCAGGTAGTCGTTCAGCGCCGAGGCGATGGCCACGCTGCGGTGCCGTCCGCCCGTGCAGCCGATAGCGACGGTCAGGGCGAGCTTGCCCTCCTCGATATACAGCGGCAGGAGGAAGTCGATAAGCTCCTCAAGCTTTTCCATGAAGGTGCGCGTCTGCTGATAGCCGAACACGAACTCGAACACCGGCCTGTCCAGCCCGCACATTGGGCGCAGGTCGTCCACATAGTACGGGTTCGGCAGAAAGCGCGCGTCGAACACGAGGTCTGCGTCCATCGGCAGGCCGTGCTTATAGCCGAAGCTCATCACCGTCACGTCTATCTCCCGCTTGCGCCCGGAACCGGCGAACAGCGTGAAGAGCCTGTTTTGCAGCATCCCCAGCGTGAGGCTGGAGCTGTTGACGATGAAGTCCGCGCGCTGCTTCACCGGGGCAAGGAGCTCCTGCTCCCTGCGTATCGCGTCCTCCACGGTGCCGCCGCGCGTTTGCAGCGGGTGGCGGCGGCGCGACTCCTTATAGCGCTTTACAAGCGTCGCCTCGTCGGCGTCCATATACAGTATGCGGCAGTTGCAGTCCATGGTGTTGAGCTGATCCAGCGTCGTAAGGAGCTGGTCAAAGCCGTCCTTCTCGCGCACATCCGTCACGAGCGCCACGCGCTCATACCGGCCCTTCGTCGCCACGCACAGCTCCGCAAAGCGCGGCATCAGCGCCACGGGCATATTGTCAACGCAGTAGTAATCCAGATCCTCCAGCACGTCGGCGGCGCGGCTCTTCCCCGCGCCGGACAGCCCGGTTATTATCAGAAACTCCATATTCTCTCCCGTTTATTCCGCGTCGGGCGCGCTTCCCCCGTCGGGCCCGCCCGTCATTTCCTCAAGGCCGATGAATTTGTTGCGCGGCACCTGCGGCCCTCTGTCCTCCAGCTTGTAGTCCGGCGGCAGGAGTATTATCTCCGGCTCCAGCAGCACATTTGAGTTGTCGTACACCCGCTTGCGCACCTGCTTCATAAGCTCGTGTATGTCGGCGGAGGTGGCATTGCCGGTGTTGACGATGAATCCGGCGTGCTTTTCGCTGACCTGCGCGCCGCCGACGGAAAAGCCCTTCAGCCCCGCCTCGTCTATCAGCGCCGCGGCATAGTGCCCCTCCGGGCGCTTGAAGGCGCTTCCGGCGGAGGGCAGGTCGAGCGGCTGCTTGTCGCGGCGGCGCTCGTTCAGCTCGCGCATCTTTGCGGCGATCTCGTCCTTATCCCCCTCGTGCAGGCGGAACACGGCGCTGATTATCACGTTGCCGGGCAGCTTTTTGAAGAAGCTGTCTCTGTATCCGAACTGGCACTTCTCCGCCGTGACCTCGTACAGCCGCTGCTCCGGCAGGTAGTAGCACACAACGCTTTCCACCGCGTCCTTCAGCTCCCCGCCGTATGCGCCCGCGTTCATCATCACCCCGCCGCCGACGCTGCCGGGGATGCCCGAGGCGAATTCCAGCCCCGCAAGGCCGTTCTGCTGGGCAAAGGCGGCAAGGCGGCTGAGCGGTACGCCGCATTCGGCGTATATCGCGCCGTCGGGCAGAAGGAAAAGCTTCGTCAGCTTCTCCGTGCATATGGCAAACACCTCGCTCATCCCCTCGTCGGGGAAGACGATATTTGTGCAGTTGCCCAGCATGAGCGGGGCAAGCTCATGCTCCTTGAGTATGCAGCACAGCTTTGTCAGGCTCGACAGATCCGACGGGTACGCCAGCGCCCGCACGGGACCGCCCGTGCGGAACGAGCAGTGCGCGCGCATCGGCTCATTCTCGAGTATCTTCATGCCGGGGAATACCTTTTTTATCTCGGCGATCGCGTTTTCAAGCTTTTCCATAAATATCTCCTAAATCCAAGTTGTCGTTTACTCGCGCTTTCAGAGCGTTCCGGCGTCTATGGCGCTGTCGTGCGCCGCGGCAAGCGTCTCCGCCGCGTTGTAGCCCATCTTCTTCTGGCGGTTGTTCATGGCGGCCAGCTCCACAATGACGGCAAGGTTCCTGCCGGGGCGCACGGGCACCGTCACGCGCGGCAGGCTGACGCCGAGTATGCCCTCCTCCTCGTCGGTCAGGCCGAGGCGGTCATAGGCCTTCCCCTCGACCCACGGCTCCATCCGCACGACAAGGTCGATGTCGGCCTCCGGCTTCACCGCGCTCACGCCGTATATGTGGCACACGTTTATCACGCCGATGCCGCGAAGCTCCATGTAGTATCGGATAAGCTCCGGCGCGGTGCCGACGAGGGTCTTGCGGTCGATGCGCTTTATCTCCACGGCGTCGTCGGCGATGAGCCTGTGCCCGCGCTTTATAAGCTCCAGCGCCGTCTCGCTCTTCCCTATGCCGCTGTCGCCCATGAGAAGTACGCCCTCGCCGTAGACCTCCACCAGCACACCGTGCGTCGTCAGGCGCGGGGCGAGATAGTGCTGCAATGAGTTTATCACGTCCGCCTGAAAGGCGGAGGTGTCCTCGTTCGTGATGAACACGTTGCGGTCGTACTTATCCGCCATTTCAAGGCACTCCGGGAAGGGGGCGGCCCCGTGGCATATCACCAGCGCCGCAATGTCATACTGCATGAAGCGCTCCAGCGCGTCAAGGCGCTGCTCATGCGTCAGCGTATCCAGATACGTGCTCTCCACGCGGCCTATTATCTGCAGCCTGTGCGGGTCAAAGTAATTGTAAAACCCGGTGAGCTGCATGGCCGGACGGTTGACGTCCGCCGTGGTCAGCGCCGCCTTTTCATAGTCCGCCGAGGTGTGCAGCGGGTGGAGCTTATGCTCCTCAACTATCGTCTTTAGCTTGACTGTGTATTTCGTGCGCACGGCGCGATCCTCCTGCACATTAATATATATATACTACTTATATTAAACACTTTTGCCGCGTTTGGCAACAACTTTTCTCTTCTTCTACACGCATCCGGGCGTAAAACCCCGCCGCCCCCGGCCGGTAACAACTTTTTTGCAAAGCGGCAAAAAATTCTCTTGCATTTTGTCTGCGGTTCTGCTATCATATAAAAGCTGTCCAATCAGCGAAACACAAGCAAGGAGGTGCTTCAACACATGGCAAAGTGTCAGTTCTGCGATAAGGACATGGCGTTCGGCATCAAGGTCAGCCATTCCCACAGACGCTCCAACCGTACCTGGAAGCCCAATGTGAAGCGCGTCAAGGCCATCGTGGACGGAACGCCCAAGCACGTTTACGTCTGCACCCGCTGCCTGCGCAGCGGCAAGGTCACCCGCGCTGTGTAATTTTACATTACCCGAAACAAGCCTGTCGTTGCCGACGGGCTTTTTTCGGTTCTGCGGTCAGGCGGCTGTATGTGCAGCACCGCGCCGCTGTAAAGGCGCTGCACTCCTGCCTCCATTGAAAAGGCGCTGCGCAGCACCTTGGCCCCCTTGCAAATGACGAGGCCGCCGCGCACCGGCTCTGCCATGCGCGAGATATCCTGCGCTGCAAAAACGCTGCACGGTCTCATGCCTCCCTTGCAAAGGCGCCGCGCAGCACCTTGGCCCCCTTGCAAAGGGGGCTGTCGTTGACATGAACATGGCAACGACTGGGGTATTGCTGTGGTCTCGCTCCACTATGGAAAATCACGCAGTTCACTGATCAATATAATCCCACCGTCAAAAATTTTCAATTTTTGCCACCTCCCTTTTCAAGGGAGGCAGGAGCTGCCCTGCGGGCAGGCTCCTGTGTGCTTTTCTTCAACCCCATCTTTGAAAGGAGACGCCCAGCATGGAGCTTTTGGAAAAGAGGATACTTGCCGAGGGGAAGGTCCGCCCCGGCAATATACTCAAGGTAGACAGCTTTCTCAATCACCAGCTCGACCCCGAGCTTTTCCACGCCATGGCGGAGGAGCTTCGCCGCCTCTTCGCGGGGGAGCGCGTGGACAAGATCCTGACTGTGGAGGCCTCCGGCATCGCGCTGGCCGTGATGACGGGCTACGTTTTCGGCTGCCGCGCCGCCTTTGCGAAGAAGAGCAAATCCAAAAACATCTCCGACGACGTCTATTCGGCGGAGGTCGTGTCCTATACGCACGGCAACACCAACACCGTCATTCTCTCAAAGGAGTATCTGCACGCGGGCGAGCGCGTGCTGATAGTTGACGACTTTCTTGCCACCGGTGCTGCGCTGGAGGGGCTTATGTCCATCGTCTCGCAGGCCGGGGCGGAGCTTGTCGGCGCGGGCATCGCCGTGGAAAAGGTTTTTCAGGGCGGGGGAGACGCGCTTCGCGCGCGCGGCGTGCGCGTGGAATCTCTTGCGCGCATCGCCTCCATGTCCGACACGGGGCTGACATTTGTGCAAGATTGACGAATATACGCGGCAAGTTCTGTGAAAACTGTCGAAAAACGTCTCTTGACTTTTTCGCCGGGGGCTGTTAGTCTATAAGCGTGGGTGATGTCCGCACCGCTCCCACAGGAAAAATGAATATCGCTTTCGATATAATCAAAAGATATGGTTTTGAAGTTTCTACCCGGACGCCGTAAATGACCGGACTATCGGACTTTTATCGAAGGCGCAGTATATCCATCTGCGCCTTCGTGCTTTCCGCACCGGTTCTGGCCTTGCGTCCGCAGGGCTTCTTCCGGTGCGTTCTGCTTTGTTCAGGAGCCGCTGAAGCGGTTTTTGATAAATCAAATACTTATGAGGAGATTTGAAGAATGAAAAAGATCGTCGCAATGCTTCTGGCGCTCGTGATGGTATTCGCCCTGTGCGCCTGCGGTCAGTCCGCTGCGCCCGCCGCCTCCGATACTTCTGCCGCGTCCGATGCCTCCGCCTCCGACACCGCCGCCGCGTCCGACGCCGCTGCACCCGCTGCCGACAGCTTCAAGGTCGGCTTTATCTTCCTGCATGATGAGAACTCCACCTATGACCTCAACTTCATGAACGCCGCCAAGGCCGCCTGCGAGGAGCTCGGCCTCAGCGAGGATCAGTACATCTTCAAGACCAATATAGCCGAATCCCAGGAATGCCAGGAAGCGGCCGAGGAGCTTGCCGACGCAGGCTGCAACATCATCTTCGCCGACTCCTTCGGCCATGAGAGCTTCCTCCTCGCCGCCGCCAAGGAATTCCCCGAGGTCCAGTTCTGCCACGCCACCGGCACCATGGCCCACACCGAGGGTCTCTCCAACTTCCACAACGCTTTCGCCTCCATCTATGAAGGCCGCTACCTCGCCGGTGTCGCTGCCGGTATGAAGCTCAACGAGATGATCGAGGCCGGTGAGTTCACCGCAGATGAGGCCAAGATCGGCTACGTCGGCGCATTCACCTACGCGGAGGTCGTTTCCGGCTATACCTCCTTCTTCCTCGGCGCCCGCTCCGTCTGCCCCACCGCCACCATGGAAGTGACCTTCACCGGCTCCTGGTACGATGAGACCGCCGAGAAGGAAGCCGCCAACAAGCTCATTGCCGACAACTGCAAGCTCATAAGCCAGCACGCTGACTCCATGGGCGCGCCGACCGCCTGCGAGACCGCCGGTGTTCCCAACGTTTCCTACAACGGCTCCACCGTTGACGCCTGCCCCAACACCTTCATCGTCTCCTCCCGCATTGACTGGGCGCCCTACTACGTCTACGCCATCACCGCCGCAATGAACGGCGAGGCCATCGACGCCGACTGGACCGGCACCCTTGCGACCGGCTCCGTCGTGCTGACCGACGTCAACGAGGCTGTTGCCGCCGCCGGTACCGTTGAGAAGCTGGCCGAGGTCAAGGCCGCGCTTGAGGACGGCTCCGTGCACGTGTTCGACACCGCCACCTTCACCGTTGACGGCGCTGTCGTTGACAGCTTCATGGCCGACATCGACACCGACCCCGACTACACCCCCGACACCGAGGTCGTCTCCGACGGCTACGTCCATGAGAGCGAGTACCGCTCCGCCCCGTACTTCACCCTGCGCATCGACGGCATCACCCTGCTCGACGAGGCATACGGCTGATAGCTTACGGCCTATACATTACTGCAATACCGGGAAGACCCGACCTCGCGCCGGGTCTTCCTTTCCCCTTATTGAACACCTGCCCTCTGCCATACCGTAAAGGGCAGTGCAGCGTACTCTCCGCGTTGTGCTGCCCTTTGCGATGTGGTATGTAAGAAGAAATTTGTGTGCACCCCCTCATCATTATTTAGGAGCGTGAAGCCTTTGGACAACAAGATCGCCGCAGTCAAAATGCGCAACATCACAAAAACCTTCGGCCCGGTCGTGGCGAACGACAAGGTCTGGCTGGACATATACCGGGGCGAGATACTTGCCTTGCTGGGCGAGAACGGCAGCGGCAAAACGACGCTGATGAACATGCTCTCCGGCATATACTTCCCCGACGAGGGGCAGATCTTCATCGACGGGAAGGAGGTCGTGATACGCTCCCCGAAGGACGCGTTCGACCTCGGTATCGGCATGATACACCAGCATTTCAAGCTCGTGGACGTGCTGACAGCGGCGGAGAACATCGTCCTCGGCCTCAATGAGCCGGGGCGGCTGGACCTTAACCGCGTCGCCGCGCGGGTGGAGGAGATATGCGCCCTCTACGGCTTCGAGGTCGATCCGCAGCAGAAGATATACGACATGTCCGTGTCGCAGAAGCAGACCGTGGAGATCGTCAAGGCACTCTACCGCGGGGCTGACATCCTCATTCTTGACGAGCCGACCGCCGTGCTGACCCCGCAGGAGACGGACAAGCTCTTCGCCGTGCTGCGCAACATGCGCGACGCGGGCAAGGCCGTCGTCATCATCACGCACAAGATGCACGAGGTCGAGGCGCTTTCCGACCGCGTGGCGATACTCCGCCACGGGCAGTTCATCGGCGACATGCCCACAAAGACCACGAACGCGCAGGAAATGACCAACATGATGGTCGGCCACGCCGTCACGCTTAATATCGCCCGGCCGGAGCCTGTCGATCCCAAGCCCCGCATTGAGGTGAAGAACCTCTCCGTGCGCAGCATCGACGGCATATTGAAGCTTGACGACGTCAGCTTCACCGCCAACTCCGGTGAGATTCTCGGCATCGCGGGCATATCCGGCTGCGGCCAGAAGGAGCTGCTGGAGGCCATCGCCGGGCTTCAGCCCATTGAAAGCGGCAGCATCAGCTATATTGAGGACGACGGCACGCGTGAGGAGCTTGTCGGCCGCGACCCGCTGGCCATCGCGGAGATGGGCGTCGCGCTCAGCTTCGTGCCGGAGGACAGGCTGGGCATGGGCCTTGTCGGCAGCATGGACCTTGCCGACAACATGATGCTGCGCTCCTTCCGCAAGGGCCGCGGCATATTCACTGACAGGAAATCCCCGCGCAAGCTTGCGCAGGACGTCGTGAACGAGCTTGAGGTCAGCACCCCCGGCATAAGCACGCCGGTGCGCCGCCTGTCCGGCGGCAACGTGCAGAAGGTGCTTGTCGGGCGTGAGATCGCCTCCGCGCCGACGGTGCTTTTGACGGCCTACGCCGTGCGCGGGCTGGACATCAACTCTTCCTATACCATATATGAGCTTATAAACAAGCAGAAGGCCGCGGGAGTCGCCGTCATATATGTCGGCGAGGATCTTGACGTGCTGCTGGAGCTGGCCGATAAGATACTCGTGCTGTGCGGCGGCAAGGTCAGCGGGCTTATCCCCGGCCGCGGCGCGAAGAAGCGCGACGTGGGCATGATGATGACGAAGCTTGGAGGTAACAGCGCAGATGAATAAGAAACAGAGCGGCCCTCTTTTCCACATTTCCAAGCGCGCCGCCCTGCCGTGGTACAGGGCATGGGGCATAAGGGCGCTTGCGATAATCCTCGCGCTCATTGTCAGCGCGCTCATCACCGGCGTCACGACCGGGCTTGACCCGCTGAAGATATACGCCACCATATTCACCGGCGCATTCGGCACGGCGCGCAAGTCGTGGATAACCGCGCAGAACGTCGCCATCCTCCTGTGCATCTCCCTCGCCGTCACGCCGGCCTTCAAGATGCGCTTCTGGAACATCGGCGCGGAGGGGCAGGTGCTCATCGGCGGTCTCGCCTCCGCCGCGTGCATGAAGTGCCTTGCCGACGTGCTGCCGGGCGGCGCGCTCATCGCGGTGATGGTTGTCTCCTCCGTCGCGGCGGGCGCGATTTGGGCGGGCATCCCCGCCATATTCAAGGCGAAGTGGAACACGAACGAAACTCTCTTCACCCTCATGATGAACTACGTCGCCACGCAGCTTGTGGCCTTCTTCGTCATCGTGTGGGAGGTGCCAAAGGGCGCGGGGCAGATAGGCATCATCAACCAGAGCACCGAGGCCGGATGGCTCCCCGTCGTGGCGGGCAACAAGTACCTTCTGAGCGTGCTTGTCGTGGCGGTGCTGACGGTGTTCATATACGTCTACCTCAACTATTCAAAGCACGGGTATGAGATATCCGTCGTCGGCGAGAGTGAGCGCACCGCGCGCTACGTCGGCATAAAGGTCGATCGCGTCATCGTGCGCACGATGCTGCTCTCCGGCGCGGTGTGCGGCGTGGCGGGGCTGCTGCTTGTCGGCGGGATAAACCACACCGTCTCCACCACCATCGCTGACGGGCGCGGCTTCACGGCCGTCATGGTGTCGTGGCTTGCCAAGTTCGACCCCATCATCATGATCTTCACGAGCTTCCTTCTCGTCCTGCTCGACCGCGGCGCGGGGGAGATAGCCACGCAGTTCTCTCTCAACCAGTCCTTCGCGGATATCCTCACGGGCATCATCCTGTTCTTTATCATCGGCTGCGAATTCTTCATCAGCTATAAGATCAACTTCCGCAAAGCGGGGAAGGAGGAGTGAGGCATGTTTGATATAATTTCCTTTATCCCGAGAGCCGTCGCGCAGGGCATCCCCCTCCTCTTCGGCAGCACCGGCGAGACCCTTACGGAGAAATCCGGCAACCTCAACCTCGGCATCCCCGGCATAATGTACGTCGGCGCCATAAGCGGCGTTATCGGCGCATTCCTTTATGAGCAGTCCTGCGGCAGCGCCGATGCGATGAACGGCTTTCTCACCGTCGCCATCCCGCTTTTGGCCTCGCTGTGCGGCTCGCTTCTGATGGGGCTTATATACTGCTTTCTTACTGTGACGCTGCGCGCCAACCAGAACGTCACCGGCCTTGCCATGACGACCTTCGGCGTCGGCATCGGCAACTTCTTCGGCGGCTCGCTCATCAAGCTCACCGGGAGTGAGATCCCCTCCATCGCGCTTTCTGCCACCAGTCAGCATTTCAGCCGCGCGCTTCCCTTCGCGTCAAAGCTGGGCTGGTTCGGCAAGATATTCCTCTCCTACGGCTTCCTTGCCTACGTCGCTGTTATCATCGCCCTCGCCGCGTCATACGTGCTCAATCACACGCGCGTGGGCCTGCACCTGCGCGCCGTCGGCGAAAGCCCGAACACTGCCGACGCCGCCGGTATCGATGTCAACAAATATAAGTACAAAGCCACCTGCATCGGCAGCATGATCGCCGGCCTCGGCGGGCTGTACTACGTGATGGATTACGCCTGCGGCGTCTGGTCGAACGACGCCTTCGGCGACAGGGGCTGGCTCGCCATTGCCCTCGTTATCTTCACGGTCTGGCGGCCGAGTCTCAGCGTGCTGGCCTCCATCCTCTTCGGCGGGCTGTACATCCTCTATATCTTCATCCCCACCGGCGGCAATCTCGCCGTTAAGGAGCTGTACAAAATGCTGCCCTACGTCGTCACGATAATCGTCCTCGTCGGCACCAGTATGCGCAACAAGCGCGAGGATCAGCCCCCCATGTCTCTGGGTCTGGCGTATTTCAGAGAAGAACGATAAAAATCCCCCAGCCAATGACATATAAATATGTCATTGCCAGCCCCCTTTGCAAGGGGGCCATGAGATGGCAAGCGTTATTGCCCGCGCGGCCCGCAACGCCTCGCCGGATGCGCCGAAGCCGCGCTTCGTCTCATGCCTCCCTTGTAAAGGGAGGTGGGTCGGCGCAAGCCGAGCCGGAGGGATTCTGCCTGCCGGATGGATCAATTATATTTTTCTGTTCAACGTAATTCGACAGCAGCCGAATGGCCAATCCCCCAGCCAATGACATATAAATATGTCATTGCCAGACCCCTTTACAAGGGGGCCATGATATGGCGCGGTCATGACACACAGCAAGTGATTTGCCAAAGACCCGAAGGTCTTTCTTTCTGGTTTTCAGACAGGTCAAGATATATGCTGTGAAGCCATAACCAAGCCAGCACCCTTGCCTCCCTTGTAAAGGGAGGTGGGTCGGCGCGAGCCGGGCCGGAGGGATTTCTCTCGATATCGTTTCCCACCGCGGCGCTGGCCGCTTCGCATACCCGCCCCGGCACGTCTCCTCTCTTACGTGCCGGGGCGTTCTTTTCCTAGTTTTGAGGTATGTGTACCAGATTTTCATTGACATATTACATATTGTCAGGTATACTGTACATGGAGAAAGCTCGCGGACAACTGTCCGCGAAATGCAGGAAATGTAATATTTATATCGTCGGGAGGTACACGATGAAAAAGCAGTTGAAATTCACCCTCGCACTCGCGCTATCCCTTGCGCTGTTGTTCTCCCTCGGCGCGGCGGCTTTCGCCGACACCGCGGAGGACGGTCTGCCCCTTGAATACGTCAGCTACGGCGTCGGCCTGCCCGACCCCGCGCCCGTGGATATGCACGAGCTGGGCGCGGAGGATATCACCCTTGAGGGCGTCAGCTATGACGCGCGCACGGAGGACGGACATATCTACATCCGCCTTTCCGACCTCGCCGCGGCGAAGCTTCTGCGCGAAAGCCGCGATAAGGCGGCGGAGCTCGGCCTTGACTATGCAAAGATATATATCGCCGACGGCGTTATCTTCGCCAAGGATACCGGCAATGCCGATGAGGTGAAGGAGGTTCAGGGTCTTATCAGCGCGCTCAAGCAGGGCGCGGCCATCGGCATAAGCGTGGACGATATATTCGACCTCGGCAATGCGGGCGATGTGAAGCTGCATGTGAAGATCCGCGGCTTTGCCTATGGCGACGCGGGCAGCGGCGCTGCTCCCGCTTCCTCCGGCGGTTCCACCGGTGAAAAGCGCGCGCTCGACGTGAAGGCTCTCGATATGGAGAAGTCCATAGAGCGGCCCGAGGTCACCACCGTCTATTTCTACTACTATGGCCTTACCGGCTACGACACTGTTCTTGACGACGGCTCCGAGTGGGTTTGCTATTCGGAAGGTGAGGACGGCGGCGACATCGATTTGGGCGGCGAGGACGGCGGCGACATAGACTTGGGCGGCGGCGACGAGGAGGAGCCTGTTAAGCCGGATATAACAAGACAGCGTGCTTTCATGCTGAGTCTTGCTCTGGCGTACAGCCAGAAGGATATTGACGACGGCGTCCAGTACTACGTCTGGATAAACGGCGAAAACATCAAGATCCCGCCCTTGAACAGCGAGGGCGAATGGCTGGATGATGAGGGCAGCTTTCTTGCAAAGGATGCCTCCGGCAAGACGGGGAATGAGCTTCTTAAATCCGACATTATGGGCGCCCTTACCAACAAGGACTTCGACTTTGATTCCCTTCCAACGGTCAAGATCAAGGTAACGACCGACGCCGCGGGGAACAACGTCGTCAAGACCATCGACTTCAACAATGTGACGCCGAAGGCGGAAGAGTTGCTCGACTATAATATGGACAGCAACTCCTACGTTATAAAGGATGCCGCACCCGAGGGCTATGAAAAAGACACTAGCGGCGAATACAACGCCTTTGAGCCCAGTGACGCTTTTGTACCCAAAGATAAGAACATGGACGTTCCGGACGACGCCATTGACAACAGCGATGTTACCATCGACGTGCGTGACGATATAATATTCGACGATCTGGAGCCGAAGAAGTCCTGACCCACAGACACTCCGCATCACACTCACACCAGCACGTTTGTTCCGCCCCGGTCTCTCCTCTTTCCTGATTCCCGGGGCAAAGTTGACCGCTGCGCGCGGGGCCTGCGCCCCGTGCCGGCGGTTTTCGTATATTGATCTGCGTATTTCAAAATACGGATATATGTCATATGATTCTGAAAGCTCGCAACGGCCTCATGCCCCGGAAAACTCGACACACCGCGCACTTGGTTCGCCGCACGTGAGTTATCGCTTTCTGTAAAAAGCCGGGCGCACTCTTGCCTCCCTTGAAAAGGGAGGTGACAAAAATCGCCAGATTTTTGTCGGAGGGATTTTCCCGCAGCACAAATAGACTGAGCCGCAAGCGGCCGTCGCAGCTGCGCGGCCAATCCCCCGCCACATCGCATACGTAAAGTATGCATGTGGCCGCCCCCTTTGCAAGGGGGCCATGAACGCGCAAATGGTAATGCGCTCAGCAGTGACAGTCTATGCACAGAGCCATGCCGGTCATAAATCGCCCATATTTCCCGGCATACAAAATCCGCCCGGCAGATTGTCCTGCCGGGCGGCGATTCTTTTTGCTCTTCTATTACTGGTTCTCTTCCATGTTTATCGCGCCGGAGAGGTCCACGGAGGTGGAGCCTTCGTGCTCCTGCTCGAACTCATAGTCCTTGCCGGGCAGGACAGCGTTGAGGGCGATGCCGACGATGGAGGCGACGGCGAGGCCGGACAGGCTGACGATGCCGATCTGGATGCTGCCGGAGTAGCTGATGCCGATGGACAGCACGAGGATGAGCGCCGCGATGATGACGTTGCGGGTGTTGGTGAAGTCCACACGGTTCTCCACGACGTTTCTCACACCGACGGCGGAGATCATGCCGTACAGGATGAGCGACACGCCGCCGATGGTGGCGGTGGGCATGGCGGAGACGAGGGCGGCAAACTTCGGGCAGAAGGAGACGAGGATGGCGATGCAGGCCGCGATGCGGATGACGCGCGGGTCATAGACCTTCGAGAGCGCCAGCACGCCGGTGTTCTCGCCGTAGGTGGTGTTGGCCGGGCCGCCGAAGAGGGCCGCGAGGGAGGTCGCCAGACCGTCGCCGAGGAGCGTGCGGTGGAAGCCGGGGTCGGTCATGTAGTTTCTGCCGACGGTGGAGGATATGGCGCAGATGTCGCCGATATGCTCGACCATGGTGGCAAGGGAAAGGGGAACGATGGTGAACACCGCGGACCACAGCAGCGCGGTATCGACCTCGCCGGAGAACAGGCCGAACACGGTGCTGTTCCAGTTGACGGGCACGCCTATCCATGCGGCGTTCGCCACGGCGGTGGAAACGGCCTCGCGCTCCGCCGGGTCAACTATCAGCGCGAAGATGTAGGAGCCGAGCACGCCCAGCAGTATGGGAATGATCTTCGTCATGCCCTTGCCCCACATGTTGAAGCCGATTACTATCGCAATGGCGACCACGGCGACGAGCCAGTTGCCCTTGCAGTTGTTTATTGCGGAGGAGGAGAGCGTCAGGCCGATGGCGATGATGATGGGGCCGGTGACGATGGGCGGGAAGAAGCGCATGACCTTCTTCACGCCGAACAGCTTGAACAGCGCCGCGAGTATCACGTACATAAGCCCCGCTATCAGCACGCCGAAGCAGGCGTAGGGGAGAAGCGCGTTATTGTAAATTGCGGAGCCGTCCGCCGCGGTGCCGACAGTGCGGATGGCGTTATAGCCGCCGATGAAGGCGAAGGAGCTGCCCAGGAACGCGGGGACCTTGCCCTTGGTCAGCAGGTGGAAAAGCAGCGTGCCGATGCCGGCGAAAAGCAGCGCCGTGGCGACGTTAAGCCCGGTCAGCGCCGGAACGAGGACTGTCGCGCCGAACATGGCGAACATGTGCTGAAGCCCCAGCACCAGCATACGCGGCGTGCCGAGGGCGCGCGCGTCATAGATGGGGCCGTCGATGGTCGTTTTTTTCATTCAATTTACCTCTCTCTGTAGATATTTTATTGAATTTTCGCCCGCCGCGCCTTGTCCGCGCGCCGTGCGGCTTTATATAATCGGCCTGCGCCGGTTACATATATGGTTTTTCCGCGCTCACAGCTCCATGAGGAACACGCCCGTCTCGCCGTCATACTCCGGCAGGCGCACCTCCACAAGCTCACTGCGCGAGGTGGGGATGTTCTTCCCTACATAGTCGGCGCGGATGGGCAGCTCTCTGTGCCCGCGGTCCACCAGCACCGCGAACTGTATGCTGCGCGGGCGGCCGCAGGAGAACACGGCCTCTATCGCGGCGCGCGCCGTGCGCCCGGTGTACAGCACGTCGTCCGTCAGCACCACGTCCTTCGCCGTCACGTCGAAGTCGAGCTCCGCCCGGCGCACAAGGGGGCTTTCCGTGATGGTCGTCAGATCGTCCCTGTAAAAGCCGATGTCTATACTGCCGCAGGGAACGGTCACGCCCTCTATCTTCTCTATGTTCTGCTGTATCATGCGGGCGATAGGCTCGCCCCGGCGGCGGATGCCGACAAGCACGACGTTGTCCACGCCCTTGTTCTTCTCGGTGATCTCGTGGGAGATCCTCATCAGCGCGCGGCGCAGCGCGGCCTCGTCCATTATCTGTGCTTTCAGCTTCACGGCGGCTCCCCCTTCCGTATACAGCGGCGCATATCCGGCGTGCCGGGCAACAAAAAATGCCCTGCCTCCCGGCAAGACACAACATGATGCAGAGCGCCCCTATAAGGCCCCCATGCATACTATGAGCGATTTTGCCGGTCTCTCTGTACCGCAGCTTAAAAATCTTTTTTATCGCTGTGAGTATACACGACGCGCCGTAAAATTGCAAGCATTTTTTTCGCCGCGCGCCATTCTTGTGGCTTTGTACAAGCTGCCGCATTCAAAGGCGCGCAGTTTGTCGCTTTTGCATATTGATTTTTTGAAGTAAAAAGGTAATAATTAGCGCAGCCGTATATTTCAAAGTTTTGAAGGGAATAGTTTATATGTCATCCGTCAAAGCCAGTGAGGCCGCACGCGCGCTGAAGTTCGTGCTGTTCTCCGCCTCCGCCGGGCTTATCGAGCTGGGCGCGTTCGCGCTGCTCAACGAGCTTGCCGGCTGGCCGTACTGGCCGTGCTATCTTATCGCGCTGGTGCTGTCCGTTGTGTGGAACTTCACGCTCAACCGCGCCTTCACCTTCCGCAGCACCGCCAACATCCCGCGCGCCATGGCGCTGGTTGCGCTGTACTACTGCGCTTTCACGCCCGCCTCGACGGTGCTGGGAAGCTGGCTTGCCGAGGGGCTGATGTGGAACGAATACCTCGTCACGGGGATAAACATGCTGCTCAACCTCGTCACGGAGTATTTCTTTGACCGCTTCGTCGTTTTCGGCGGCACCATCGACACAAACTCCCGCGCAAAGTAACCGCGGCAAAAAGGATAATCCCACCGGCAAAAATTTTATGAATTTTCGCCACCTCCCTTTGCAAGGGAGGCAAGGGTCTGCCTTATTTCTTTACATAGCTGCACATATTCTTCATCAGTCCAGAAGTCTGTGAAAAAGACCTTCGGCCATTTTGCAAGCTTCACACCGGGCATTACGAAAGCGGCCAAACTCATGGCCCCCTTGCAAAGGGGGCTGT